>DAONCJ010000001.1:0-37213 GCA_035401985.1 Burkholderiaceae bacterium
TCGCGAAAGCGCACGAGCGCCGGCAGGTGATCCATCAGATCGGTCTGCGAGACCGTGAGCTCGGTGTGCGCGGTGCCGAAGTGATCGGCGATCGTGCGCGCATAGCCCAGCTCGCTGTAGCCGGCATCGGCGAAGCCGACCGAGAAGGTGCGCACCGGTTGCCCCGAGTGGCGTGACATCAGCGCCACCACGGCCGACGAATCGATGCCGCCCGACAGGAAGGCGCCGAACGGAACGTCACTGATCATGCGGATCCGCACGGCCTCATCGAGACGCTGCAGGAAGCCGTCGACCGGATCGTCTTCATCGGATGCGGGTGCCCGCGGCTGTCCGTCGGGCGGCAGGTAATAACGCTGCTCGCGCAGCTCGCCCCGCTCCCAGACCGCGAGCGTGCCCGGCATCAGCTTGCGGATCCCGCGAAACAGCGTCTGTGGCGCCGGCACATAGCGGTAGGCGAAGTACTCCCGGATCGCGCCGGTGTGCACCGCCGCGTCGATCGCGCCGCTGACCAGCAGCGCCTTGATCTCCGAGCCGAACACGAGAGCCGACGCGGATTGCGCAAAGAACAGCGGCTTCTTGCCGAAGCGGTCGCGGGCCAGCACCAGGCGCTGGCGCGGACCGTCCCACAGCGCGAACGCGAACATGCCGCGCAACCGCTGCACACACTCCAGGCCCCATTGCTCGTAGGCATGCACGATGGTCTCGGTGTCGGACCGGGTGCGAAACGCGTGGCCCAGCGCGATCAGCTGGTCGCGCAGTTCGCCGAAGTTGTAGACCTCGCCGTTGAAGACGATCTGGATCGAGCCGTCCTCGTTGCCCAGCGGCTGATGTCCTGATCCGACATCGATGATCGACAGGCGCCGGTGCGCCAGTCCGATGCGGTGGCGCCCGTCGCGGGTGGTGGCTTCGAAGAAGCCCTCGTCATCGGGGCCGCGATGCGAGATCGCTCCGGCCATCGCGCGCAGTGTCGCCGCGACGTCGCGGGAATCGGTGAACGAGATGACGCCGGCGATGCCGCACATGTTCGGATCCTTGCTGTCGGCGGCGTGGTGTCGGCTACAGACGGCTGTAGACGTCGTCGAAGTCGGCTGCAAGCCGCTCGACGGTGTACTGATGGCTCACCCGCTGGCTTGCCGCCTGCGCGATCGTGCGCGCTTCGTCGCGGTGCTCATGGACCCAGCGGATCGCGGCGGCGAGCGCCACCGGATCACGCAGAGGCACCAGCAGCCCGTCGCGCCGGTCGGTGATGACATCCGGGATGGCGCCCACGGGACAGGTGATCGGCAGCACCCCGGCCGCCATCGCCTCGAGCAGCGAATACGGCAGTCCCTCGCTCCAGGTCGGGAACACCAGCACATCGGCCTGCAGCCAGAACCGCTCCTTGTCGCGCCCGAAGACCGGCCCGGCGAATGCCACCCGATCCGCGATGCCCAGCTGTTCGGCGTGAGCACGCAGTCGCGCTTCGTCGGCGCCGCTGCCGGCGATGGCCAGCCGCGCCGGCACGCCATCCCGGGCGAGTTGAGCAAGCGCCTCGACCGCCTCGAACAGGCCCTTGCTCTCGACGATGCGACCGAGATAGACAAGCCGCAGTTCGCCACTGGCGCGCAGGCCGCTGTCGTTCGACTCGGGCACCCAGCGGGTGTCGATCGCATTGGCGATCACGCGGGTCGACAGATCGGGCATGAACCGGCGCCACGCCTGGTCCTCGATGCGCGCGATCAGCACGAAGCTGTCCGGGATCCGGCACACCGCCCGCACCAGCCAGGCGAAGCCGGCCCTGTCACGGGTGAACGCTTCCGGCAGGGCGCCGCCATGAATCTGATAGACGATCCGCCGGCCCAGCAAACGGGCGACGAGCAGATACGCAAGGTCGCGCCAGAACGCCTTGAGGTCCATGGCCGTGTTGATGTGCACGATGGCCGGCCGCTCGCGCAGCAGCACCCAGGCCAGCCGCCACGGCGAGAACAGCATCCTTCCCAGCTTGGCCAGACGCCCTTCGGAACGTCCCTCGCTGCCGACCCGGAAATGGAGCATCCGGTATTGGCTTGCAAGCCGCGAATCCATCAGCTGATTCAGATGGGTGCTGATTCCGCTGACCGCATGGCGGTCGGGACCCAGCAGCAGGAGGGAGCGCATGTCGAGAGAAAAGGCCTGAGGCCCAGGAGGGGTGGAGGCGAAGTGTACTTTTGGGCTGGCGCACCGACTGTCGAATACATCACTGTCGGGCCAAGCGAGCCGCCAGCCGGCAATCAGTGTGGGTGCGCGTCCACGGCCGGCCCGAGGGCGGCCGCCACCGAGTCGGCCAGAAGCTCGTATCCCCGATGGGTCAGAAGCCAGCCGCGAGCCGCGGCCGCGCGCTGCGCCATCGCGCGATGATCGCGCCGGATCGCCACCACCGCGTCGGCGAAGGCGTCGACATCCATCGGAGCGCACACGCCCGCACCCGTGCGCGTGACGAGCTCGAACTGATCGGGGATGTCGTTGACCAGCACCGGCAGACCAAGGGCCAGATATTCGATCGTCTTGGTCGGCGAAGAGACGTCGTAGACCGGTCCGCGCGGAATGGCCGAGAGTCCCAGCTGGCATTGGCGGGCGATCGCCCACGCCTGTTCGCGCGGCAGCATGCCCGGCATGTCGATCCGATCACCGAGCCCCGATGCCGCCGCCCGGTCGGCAAGCCAGGCGAACTGCTCGGGCGTGCTGGCATCGCCCACGAGGGTGAGGCGATAGTCCGTGGATGGATCGCGGCTGCGCAGGCGCACCAGCGTGTCGATCAGGAAGTCCACCTGGCGCGCCCGGTCCATCGAGCCGAGATAGACCAGCCGGAACGGCTCGCCCTCCGTGTACGGTGGGGGCGCCGGATCGACCGGCGGCAGCGCGCCGGCATCGACGCCCATCGGCACCGACAGCATCCCGGTGAGGCGCCCCGACTCGCGGGCGAACACATCGCGCATCCGATTGCTCTGAACGAACACTGCGCGCGCCCGCGGCACGACGACGCGGTACAGCAGCCAGCGCGTGACCCGGGCGCGCAGCCGTAGCGCCATCCGGTAAGCCGGGCTGCGCAGCGGCATCGCGGCGCGTGCCAGATCGTCCTCGGGGAACGGATAGGACGCCCAGTAGAACACCGGCCGCCGGTGCGGCCAGAGCAGCGCGAGCGCCGCAGTGGCGATCTTGTCGCGCACCACGACGGCATCGTAGTCGTTGGCGCGGCGCAGCTGGCGCAGGTCATGGAGCAGACCGCCCAGATGCCGCCGCAGCGCGCCGGCACCCGGCATATGGATGAACTCGCTGCCCGCCGGCCAGCTGAGGGTCGAGCCGGCCAGCTCGCCGTGTCGAGTCCCGACGATGTCGCTGGCAATGCCTCGTGCCGCCAGACATCGGCCGAACAGCGTCAGCACATCCGGGCGGGTGGTCGGATACGGATCGCGGATGAAATACAGCAGTTTCACGGGCAGACGGAACGCAGGGCGAAGGCTCAGATGCTGTCGAGCAGTGCCCGCATCGCCAGCTCGTCGACGGGCGACGTCCCGGGCGCATCGCGCAGCACGAACAGGCCCTTGGTGAACAGGGTGCGCGTGGGGCCTGCGGACCACGGGTCCCATCGATACAGCCCGAACTTCTGAGGCAGCCAGGCGGCCTGATCGTTGAATGCGTTGGGGCCGTCCCGGCTGCCGATCAGCTCCAGCGGCTGGCTGCCCACCGCGCGGTATATCCGGATGTAAGGAGCGCGCGCTGCGTCCCAGTGAAAGCGCACCTTCATCACGAACTTGTGCCACTGACGGGTGGTCGGCGCCGACTCGCGCCACAGCGTCGAGAGCACCGTGCGCTCGCGCAGGGTCCGCGGATCCGGATTGGACAGCGACACGAAGCGCAGCACGTTCTCGTTCAGGAACAGGTGGAACGGGGAGTTGGTCTGTGTGTCCAGCGCGTCGGGCACGACGTGGAAATCAAGAAGCGACACCTCGCCCGCACCCGGCTGCACGAGATCGGGTTCGAGCTTGACCGACCAGGCGATCCAGTAGTCGACGCCCTGCAGCACCGTGGTTCCATCGTCGCCCCAGTTGGCGCTGATCTCGCTGCGATACGTGTCGCCCCACATAGGGAACTCGGAGCTGATCCGATGACGGAAGGCCGCGCGCGTCGGGTCGAGCGGATCGGCCACCCGCGACAGCGCGTAGTCGCCGCCGGCGCCCGGAATGCCCGGCTCGACGACATCGGCCAGCAGCCGGTTGGGGCCCGAGACTTGCGTGACCGCACTCCAGCGCCGCATCTGGGCGAAGGGCTGACGCGGATCGAGCCAGTAGACCACTCTGGGGTCCGAGCGATCAGGGGCCCGCACCGTTGCGGCTTGTGTCGTCGGAGCGGGGGCCGGGCTTGGCGCAGGGGCCGGGCTTGGCGCTGGAGCAGGCGCGGGCGCGGGCGTTGGAGCCGGGACCGGGACCGGGGCTGGGGCGGGAACAGGCGCTGAAACGGGTGCAGGAGCCGGAACAGGAACAGGAACAGGAACAGGAACAGGAACTGGCGACGCTGCAGCCGCGGGCGCCGCCGGTGCATTCGCCTCGCCCGCAGCGCCGCCTCCGCACGCTTTGCCTGACAGCACGATGACCGCCAAGGCGGCCGCGATGGGCAGACGGTTCCAAGCGGTTGACATGGCACTCCCGAAGAGCCGGAACGGCGTGCGGCCAGAGCGCCCCGGAGCGAACCTGGCGCTGTGTGCTGCGTCGCCTGTCGCGGCTAGGACCGCGCGCGGAGTATACGACGAAGGCCCCGCCCGATCCGGCTGCGCAGGGTGGGCGGCTTGCCCCATGAATGGGCCCAGCGATGCACGGCGAAAGCCTCGGGAAATGATTCGCCGGCGCGGTGCGGTTCGTCCCAGCCATAGGGATAGAACCACCGGCTGGGCGCCACGCGCACGTCCGCATCGAAGCCCTCGGCAAGCAGCTGCCGGGTCACGAATGACGGTCCCGTTTCCACATTGACCGGCTGCCCCCCGAGCCGCTTTGGCAACGCATCGAGCAGGCGTGCGATCAGCGGCGAACGCGGCCGCGCTCCGATCAGGCCGGTGGAAATGTGCGCGCCATCCTCGGAACAGAACACATGCCCCGCATCGCCGCCCACGATCGCATCGATCGGACGCAGCGGCTCGAAGTCGGTGTCCAGGTAAACGCCACCGTGCTGGAACAGCACCTCGAGGCGCAGCACGTCGGCCATCTGTGCATAGTGGGCACATTGACTCATCAGATCGGCGCGCCGCTGAACGAAGTCGAGATTGTCGCGGTTCCACAGCCGGTATTCCCATCCGGGGTGCAGTTCGAGCCAGCGGTCCCGGTAGCGGCGGTACTCGTCCGGCAGTTCGGGGGACGAATCATTGATCCAGACCTGATGGAAGATCCGAGGGATGAGGCCCGGCCGCTGGCCCGGCTCCCGGAGAGCCTGCGGCAGCGCCTGGACAGATGGGTCCGCGGCCTCACTCACGCCTGCCTCCGATTTCAACCACACGCACTCCGTGATGCTGGTAGACCGTCCGGCCGCAGGCCAGCACGGGCGAGCGGCCATCGGCCGACTCGACGATCGCGTAATCGACCGGTGCCGGCGGGCGGCCCGCCATCGCACAGCCTTTGGAAAACAGCGCCTCGCGATACAGATGCCTCCGGTACCACGCCTGGATGTCGGCCTGGCCGCCCGGCGTGAAGCGATGGACGAACAGGCTCGCGCGGCCGGTGCGCCGTTCGAAGTCGTAGAACGACTCCTCCAGGACGGGATCGACCACGAAGACGCGGTCGGCCGGAATATCGCGGCGGACCCATTCGAGCAGTTCACGCTGGCCATCGGAGCGCAGCAGGTCGCGACCTGGCGGATAGACATACAACTGCAGCAGCACAGGTACCGCAGCGGGCAGCACCACCGCCAGCATGCCCAGGCGCATCCAGTGCGCGGCGCCTGCCTCGAGCTGCCGCAGGCAGAGCATCGCCATGATGAGCGCGATCAGCAGTCCCATGCCCGAGGGCCGGAACAGCACGAAGGGGCCGAGCCGACCATCGTCGAAGTACCAGGTGAGCAGCAGCGCAAGCAGCACCCACACACTCGCGATGGCCGCCAGTGCGCCCAGCGTCCGCGTCACCCGGTCCGAGCTGCGCAGCCGGACTGCGAACGCGATGGCGCCGATCATCGCGGTCCCGAGGATGCCCGGCGTCCACCGGACCAGCGTGCGGCCATCGAGGAAAGGGGTGGTGTGCCAGGGAAAGGCGACATAGGTGAGGATCCAACCCGTCGACGGCCCCTCGACGCGCGATGCCGCACTGAACTGTGCGTAATCGTTGCCGAGCAGGAAGTACAGCAGCGGCAGGATCGCCACCGACGCCAGCGCACCGGCCAGCACGGCACGCACCCGGGTCTCGCGCCGGGCCAGCAGCGCCACGGTGAAGATCACCGCCCAGAAGCCGCCGACAAACGCATGCAGGTAGGTGGCTGGCACCAGCCACGCATAGCATCGGCCCGGCCGCTCCATCAGCAGTTCGGTCAGTGCCAGCAGGACCAGGCCGTAGGCCAGCACCTTGGGCTCGATGCCGCGGAACATCCACTCGTTGCCGACCAGGCCTTCGCCCGCAACGATGAAGGCGAACAGCACGAACAGCAGGTCTCCTGCAGCCAGGCCAAGCCGGCTGAACAACCGGACCAGCGCAACGCAGTACAGGACGATCGCGAGCATGCGCCCGAGGGCCTGGGCGCCGGAGAACCCGAGCAGATCGACCGCATGCCCCATCAGCGTGTTGAACACCATGGCATGCGGGAACCCGCCCAGCAGATTGCTGGCCGCGGGCCACGCATCGGGCCTCACGGTCCGGAAGGCCTCGGCGAGATACTGCTCCTCGTTGCCGGTCAGCACGCCATGCGGGCCCATCGTGATCAGCAGCACGCCGGCACACACGGCAGCCAGCACCCGGCGATCGCGCGAGGCCAGCAGGCTGACGACTAACTGCATCATAGGACGGCAGGCAGCCGGGCGCGCTCGGCCAGGCGGGACACGAAACCGTGCTCGCCGCTCACGGCGGCAAGCGGAGCGCTGTCGACGATCGCGCAGCCCGTCGGACACGTGGCGGCCAGGCGCTGGACCTCGCTGAAGCGCACGCGGTTGAAGTCCTCTGGCGCATAGCGCGCATTCAGGAACTCGCACAGCCCGGCCACCTCGTTGGCCACGCCGCGCTCCATCGCACGGAACTCGCGCTCGACCTCGTCCACCCAGTCTGCGGGCGGCGAAGCCGCACCGCGGCCGATGCCCGTGTAGCGCACCCCACTCCCCGCGAAATCGTCCGCCCGGAAAAGATTCGCGCCATCGACCACGCCACGCGCCTGCGGCGCCTGTGCCATCAGCGCCGCGCGCTGCGCACGGTACGCCGCGTGACCGGTGCAGAAGAACACCACCTGCGCATCGGCGAGCGCCAGCGCGGCGTCGTTCGTGAACCGGGCCGACAAGCCCAGCCGGCGCAGATTCTGGTCATCGGCCTTGACGTATGGGTCGTGCAGCCGCACCTCGCAGCCGTGCTCGATCAGCAGCCGGGCCAGCGCCATGGTCGGCGAGTTGCGGGTGTCTTCGGAGTCGAATCGGTAGGCCGTGCCGAGCAGCGCAACGCGGCTGCCGGCCAGCGGGCCCAGTGCGCGCTCGGCCAGCGCGATCAGTTCGCCGGGCGATTCGTCGTTGGTCTCGCGTGCTTGGAGGATCAGGCTGGCCGAGGTGCCAATGCCGGCCTCGATGGCACGCCACCAGAGCAGGATGCCGTCCTTGGGAAGACAGTGCCCGCCCACACCGGTCGTGGGCACCAGGACGCCGCCGCTGGGCACCGCGGTCGCGTCGCCCGAGGCCGCATCGGACTGCGACAGCCGCTGGTTGACGGCGTCGCGCAGCGCGTAGAAATCGACGCCCTCCCGATCGCAGCGGCGGACCACTTCAGCCGCGAAGGCGATGCGGACGTCGCGATAGGCGTTCTCCAGGGTCTTCACCACCTCGGCCGTCATGCTGTTCGTCTGGTGCAATTGTCCGCCGGTGACGATGCGTCCGTACACGCGCGCGATCAGCCGCGGAGTCAGCGGATGCAGGCCCGCGACCAGCTTGTCGGACGCGGCGACGCGCTCGACCAGCCGTCCCGGCATGACCCGGTTCGGGCTGTTGCCCAGAAGGATGTCGCGGCCCTCGATCAGACCGTGGCGTGCGAAGTGCTCGCGCACGACCGTGGTCATGCTCGAGGGCGCCAGGGTCGACTCGAACACGATCACCGGAATGTTCCCGGCGGGCTTGCGCGCAAGCGCACGGGCCAGCAGTTCCAGCGATTCGAACAGCGGACCGTAGTCGGGTTCGAGCCCCTTGCGGTCGGTCTGCACGCTGATCAGCACCATGTCGGCATCGCGGATGTCGTCATAGTCGCTGGTCGCGCTCAGCACACCGCGCGCCACCGAATCGCGGACGATGTCGTCGAGCCCGGGCTCGATGCCGCCGATCACGCTGTGGCCGGCATTGATCGCCGCCACCTTCCAGCCGGAGGTGGGTGAGTCTCGCTGGACCACGACCACTTTCGCCGGCTCGTCGGAACCCTCGGTGATGCGCGCATGGGCCAGCAGCGCGGCCATCGGCATGCCGACGATGCCGGGACCGACGACGGCGATCTTGCGCAGATGCCAGTTGAATTGCTCGGGGGAGGTGAAGCTGAGAGGCATGTTCGGATTCCTAGGCGGCGACGCGCGGCGGCGCGGACAACGAGAGCGGCTGCGGTTCGCCATTGCTCTTCAGCGAGCGCTGCGCCGCCTCGAGCACCTGGACGACCCGCAGGCCGTCGTGGCCGTCGGACACCGGGCGCGAGCGATCGCGCACGCAGTCGAGAAAGTGCTGGCACTCGAGCCGCAGTGGCTCGACTGCCTTGAAATACGGGATCTGGATGTCGCCGAAGCGCAGCCCGACCGACTCGGCAAAGGTGTTGTAGTGGTCGCCGACCGTGGCGCCCTTGTCGTAGATCCGCAGCTTCTCGGACCCGTCGGCATCGTCGAACACGGCCATGCGGCGGCTGCCGACCACGGTGATGCGGCGGATCTTGTGCGGATCGAGCCAGCTCACATGGACATGGGCCATGGCCTGGTCGGCGAAATTCATGTTCATGAAGACGACGTCCTCGATGCCGCGCTGCACGTAGCACTGACCCCGCGCCGACACGTCGGTGGGCACCTGGTCCAGCATGAACAGGATGCTGGAGATGTCGTGCGGCGCCAGGCTCCACAAGGCGTTCTCGTCCTGTCGGACGGTGCCCAGGTTAAGCCGCTGGCTGTAGACATACAGCACCCGCCCGAGATCGCCGGCACGGATCATCTCGCGCAGCTTCAGCACGACCGGATGGTATTCGAGCAGATGACCCACCATCAGCACGCGGCCGCGTTCGGCGGCCAGCCGGATCAGCTCTTCGCCGTCAGCCACCTCGAGCACCAGCGGCTTCTCGATGTAGACGTCCTTGCCGGCCATCAGTGCCTGGCGCCCGAGGGTGAAATGCGCCGTCGCACTGGCCGCGATCACGACCGCATCGAGCTGAGGATCGGCCAGCACCCGTGCGTAGTCGGGCGTGCAGACGGCATGAGGATAATTTTGCGAAGCCTCGGCCAGTCGCTGCGGGTCCGGGTCGCAGATCCACGCCAGGTCAGCACCGGGCATCTGCGCATAGTTTCTCGCTAGGTTGCGGCCCCAGGCACCGATGCCGGCCAGCCCCACCCGGACGGGACGCGCCCGGCCATCCCGCTCATCGCTCATCGTTTCGACTCCATCCAGAATTCATTCAGCGCGGACACGATGCGCTGCGCGGCTCCGCCGTGGCCATAGGCATCGGCCGCCCGGGCGATCAGCGCTTCGCGCGAAGGCGCGCCGCGCAGCAGCCCGCGAAGCGCGGCCAGCACGGCCTCGGGCTGCGTTCCGGCGACAACATTGGCTCCGGCCTGCACGGTCTCGATCCACTCGGTTTCGCTGCGCAGCGTCACGCAGGGGGTACCCAACAGAAAGGCCTCCTTCTGCAGACCCCCCGAATCGGTAAGCACCGCGGCAGCGCCGGCAAGCAGACGCAGCATGGCCGGATGCCCCAGCGGCTCGCACAGCACCAGTCCAGCGGGCGGGCGCCAGTCGGGCAACAGTGCGTGCAGCCCGTCGCGCGTGCGCGGATGCAAGGGCAGCAGCAGCGCCTCGAACTCGCCTGCGCAGCGCTCCAGCGCATCCACCAGTCCAGGAAGCCGGGACGCCGTCGTGCTCTCGGCCCGATGCACAGTGGCCACCGCATAGCGCTTGCCGGCCAGGCTTTCGGCGAGCCGCTGCGATCCGTCGGGTGACGCCAGCGCCAGCGCGGCGAGCACTGCATCGGCCATCACATCGCCGACCAGCCGGGAGCGCTCGCCCAGTCCTTCGCGCGCCAGGTGCGCCATCGCGACCGGCGTGGGCGCGAGCAGCAGGTCGCTGACGTGATCGGTGGCGACGCGGTTGATCTCCTCCGGCATGGCCCGGTTCAGGCTGCGCAGGCCGGCCTCGATGTGGGCCACCGGAATGTGCATCTTGGCCGCGGCAAGGGCGCCGGCCAGCGTCGAGTTGGTGTCGCCATACACCAGCACCAGCGAGGGCGACAACTCGCCGAAGGCCTGCTCGAGGCCGGCGAGCATCCGCCCCGTCTGCTCGCCATGCAGTCCGGAGCCGATCGCCAGATTGATCCTCGGCGCCGGCAGGCCCAGCTCGTCGAAGAACCGGCCCGACATCCGGGGATCGTAATGCTGGCCGGTGTGCACGACGTCCTGCTGCCAGGGTGAGCCCGGCTGCGCGAGCGCGCGGGCGACCGGTCCCAGCTTCACGAACTGGGGCCGTGCACCGACGACGTGGGCGATGCGCATCGTCTAGCGATGGAAGTCGGCGACGGCCTGAACGACGTAGTCGATCTGGTCCACGCTCAACTCGGGATAGACAGGGATCGCCAGTGTCTGCAGTGCGGCGGCCTCGGCGTGCGGCATGTCGCCTGGGCGATGGCCAAGCTGATCGAAGCACGGCTGCAGATGCAGCGGCACCGGATAGTAGATTTCAGTGCCGATGCCGCGACCGGACAGGAACTCGCGCAGCGCATCCCGGCGCGGCGAGCGGACCACGAACTGGTTGTAGATATGCCGGTAGCCGGGCAGCTCGAGCGGCATGACCAGCGCATCGCCCAGCCCCAGCGCCGCGAAGCGCTCGCGGTACAACGCCGCATTGCGCTGGCGGGCCCGCGTCCAGTCGTCGAGATGACGGAACTTGATCCGCAGGACCGCGGCCTGAATCTCGTCCAGGCGCAGATTCGCGCCGATCACAGCGTGGTGGTACTTGGGCTTTCCGCCATGCACCCGCAGCACGCGCATGCGTTCGGCCAGGGCGGCGTCGCCGCTCGAACACATGCCCGCATCGCCGAATGCGCCGAGGTTCTTGCTCGGGAAGAACGAAAAGCAGCCGACGCTGCCGAAGCTGCCGGCCCGCGCGCCGCCTGCGACTTCAGCGCCGATCGCCTGCGCTGCGTCCTCGATCACCGCAAGCCCCGCTTCACCGGCCAGCGCCATCAGCGCCGGCATCTCGGCGCACTGCCCATACAGGTGCACCGGCATCAGCGCCCGCACACGGGCGCCGCTGCGCCGATCGACCAGCCCGTCGGCCGTGCGGTCGCAGGCCTGCGCAATGAAGCGGCGCACCGCGGCGACATCCAGGTTGTAGGTGGCCGGATCGATGTCGCAGAAGATCGGCCGCGCACCCATGCGCGCCACGGTGCCGGCGGTCGCGAAGAAGCTGTAAGGCGTGGTGATGACGGCGTCGCCGGGCCCGATGCCCAGCCCCATCAGCGCCAGCAGCAGGGCGTCGGTGCCCGACGAGACACCCACCCCTTGGGCGCACTGGCTGTACGCGGCGATCTCCTGCTCGAGCGCCTTGACCTGCGGCCCGAGGATGAACTGCTGCTTCTCGCAGACCTCGGCGATCGCCGGCAGGATCTGGTCCTTGAGGCTCTCGTACTGCCCATGCAGATCGAGCAGCGGGACACCGGAGATCGGCGCCTTTATCGAGGCGGCCATGGGCGGGGCGACGGGCGCAGCGGAGGACTCGACGGAAGCGGCGGCGGCGATGACATTCATGGATTCAGCCCTGTCTGACAAGACCGGCGCCTTGCCGGAGGTAGCGATCGCCGCAGGCGCGGCAGGAGTCTTCTTCGCCCTGCGGCGCGGCCGCGGCCAGCGCAAGCCGCACGCCGCACGCGCAGACCCAGCCGCGATGGCGCGCCGGATTGCCGGTCACCAGCGCGAACGGGGCGATGTCGCGCGACACCACCGCACCGGCGCCGACGAAGCAGTATTCGCCCAGCGTGACGCCGCAGATGATGGTGGCGTTCGCGCCGATCGATGACCCGCGCTTCACCAGCGTCGGCCGGTATTCGTGCTTGCGTTCGACATGGGCGCGCGGATTGATCACGTTGGTGAACACCATCGACGGCCCGCAGAACACGTCGTCCTCCAGCGTCACGCCGGTGTAGACCGAGACGTTGTTCTGGATCTTCACGCCGTTGCCGATCACGCACCCGGGCGAGACGACGACGTTCTGGCCGAGATTGCATCGCTCACCCAGCACCGCACCGGGCATCACGTGGCTGAAGTGCCAGATCTTCGTGCCGGCGCCGATGCGGGCGCCGTCATCGATGACGGCGGTCTCGTGGGCGAAGTAAGTGTCAGGCATCGGCTGTGCTCACAGAGTCGCGGGGTCGATCATCGTCTGGTGCCACAGTTCGAGCTGCAGCGCGCCCCACAGCGCGCGGCCGAACTGCGCCTCATCGTCGATCAGCCGGGTGATGGCGGCGGGGTCGAACAGGCCGCGCTGACGGGCCCGTTGCGAAAGCAGCAGGTCGCAGACGAAATCACGGGCCGGGCCGCGTGCCCAGTGCTGCAGCGGCACCGGAAAGCCCATCTTGTCGCGGCGGTTCAGGATCGAGGCCGGCAGCAGCGGCGCGGCGGCGTCACGCATCGCGGCCTTCAGCCGCCCGCCGGACAGCAGCATCGCGTCGGGCAGCCGGGCCACTGCGTCGACCAGCGGCGCACTGAGCAGCGGCACGCGCGATTCCAGGGACACCGCCATGCTGACCCGGTCCTCGACCTGCAGCAGCGCCGGCAGGCTGGACACGAGGTCCGCATGGAGCATCCGCTTGAGCGGACTGCAGTCGGACGGCCGCTCGAACAACTGCTCGAAGCGCTCGGCCACCTGCGAGCGCGCCATCCGCTCGCGCAGGACCGGCCCGAGCGTCGGACCTGCGGCGTCGCGGCGATCGATCAGCCTGAAGTAGCGCTGATGCGCCGGCGCATCGAGCCCGTCGGCCCAGGCCCGGCGCAGCATCGGCAAATAGCCTTGCAACGTGCCCAGCCCGTGTTCCAGATCGGCCAGTGCCAGGTCGCCGGGCGCACCGGCGCGCCCCTGCATCGCCGCGAGCAGGGCCTGCTCCAGCGCGCCGATCAGATGCCGTGCGTAGCCGCCAAAGATCTCGTCTCCGCCCTGCCCGCCCAGACAGACCTTGACCCGCGCACGGGCGGCGCGCGAGACGATGTATTGGGGCACCAGTCCGGGGCCGGCTGCCGGCTCGTCCATCTGCCAGGCCAGCTTCGGCAGCGAATCGATCCAGTCGGCCTCGGTGATCCAGACCACCTGCGGGTCGGCGCCGATGTGCCGGGCCATGGTCAGCGCGTGGGCGCTTTCGTCGAACTGCGGCCCTTCGCGAAACGAACCGGTGAAGGTCGGCATCGGCGCCGGCGCACTGCGCGCGGCGAGCGCACTCACCAGGCTCGAATCCATGCCACCGCTCAGATAGGCGCCCACCGGCACGTCGCTGCGCATCTGCCGGGCCACCGACGCGGCCAGCAGCTCGCGCACCTGCTCGAGCGACGGCCCCGGGGCGGCCGCCGGGTCGACGCGGTAATCGGGCGTCCAGTAGCGCACGTTGCGCACCGCCAGCGTGGCCAGGTCGATCACCTGATAGTGCGCGGGCTCCACACGCCGGATGCCTTCGAACAGCGTGCGCTCGCCGAGCACGAACTGGAGGCTGAGGTAGTCCTCCAGCGCCTCGGGATCGACCCGACGGGCCACCGAGGGATCGCGCAGCAGCGCCTTGATCTCGGACGCATAGGCCAGCCGTCCGGGGGCCGACCACCAGTACAGCGGCTTGATGCCGAAGTGGTCGCGCGCGGCCACCGCGATGCCCCGGCGTGCATCGTGCAGCACCAGGGCGAACATGCCATCGAGCCGCGCAAAGCAATCGGTGCCGAAGGCCAGATACATGCGCAGCAGCACCTCGGTGTCGGACCGGGTCCGGAACACATGGCCCAGCCCGATCAGCTCGTCGCGCAGCTCTGAAAAGTTGTAGATCTCGCCATTGAAGACCAGAGCGACGCCATCATGGGCCATCGGCTGATGGCCGCCCGCCACATCGATGATCGACAGACGCCGATGCGCGAACGCCACTCCGTCAGCCACGTACCGGCCCTGATCGTCGGGCCCGCGATGGGCGATCGACTCCGCCATGCGCCCGAGCAGCCGCTCATCCGGCGTGCCGACCGGCTGAAACAGAGCGACCAGCCCGCACATGATCAGGCCGGGTTGCCCGCGGGCAGCACCCGCATGTCGAGGTCACCGGCGACCGCGTCGGCGTGAACGCTCATCGGCACCAGGTCGTAATGCTTTCGCAGCGCGCGCAGGACCCGCAGCAGCAGTCGCGTCTTTTCCGCGCTGGAAATGTCCATGCCCGGAAAGAACGACAGCGCCGGCGCCTGGTCGCCGCCGATCACGTCCAGCGGGTGGAGCAGAAAGCTCGGCGAAGTGCCGGTGATGCGGCAGGCGGTCAGCGCCGTGTGCAGATAGGCCATCATCAGCCCTTCCGAGAAGCGCGCCAGGAAGGCGAGATAGCTGAAGTGAAACGGCGTGCGGGCGATCGGCAGCGTGGTCACGGGTATCTCGAGCAGCCGCCGGCCATCGGCAAGCGCCCACTGGTACGGCTTGTTGGGCCGAAGGCCATCGGCGAAGCTGCCGAACAGGCCCTTGCGCCGCTCGCGTTCCTCGGCGCTCAGACGCGCGGTCCAGAAGTAATAGGTGCGGGCGATCGGTCCGAGCCAGGTCGGCAGTGTGGAGGCGTCGTAGCGGTGGCCGCTGTCGGCCAGCACTTCGAGCAGCATCGGACTCCAGCTGAACCCCGGGCCGCGAAAGCCGACCGGGCGCACGCCGGTGGCCGCCTCGATGGCGTCGTCGGTGTCGCGCACCTCGCGCTCGAGCTGCTCACGCGTGTACAACGGCAGCCACGGCTCGTGCTCGAACGAATGGTTGGCGACCTCGTGACCCGCCTGCACCAGCGAACGCAGGGCGGCGTGGTTGGACGTCTGCGCCGCGTCCGCCCCGACGATGAAGAACGTGATCGGCAGCCGCTCGCGCTCCAGCACCTCGAGCATGTAGGGCACGAACGAGTCCAGGTAGCTGGGGCGCGACTGCCAGCCCGGATCGCCATGGATCTTCATGTACGACCACAGGTTGTCCAGATCCAGCGACACGCTGGCCAGCGCACGGGTGCCCGGCGTCGAAGGCGGGGCACTCATCGGACAGGCTCCTGGTGCAGACGCGCGACAAGATCGGTCAGACGGTCGCCGACCACGCCCAGCGTCTCGTTCACGTTCAGCGTCCCCTGCGCGATCTGCGCCGAATTGATCAGCGACACATTGGGCAGGGAAGTGACCATCGGCGGCATGGCTTTCGCGGTGTAATCGAGGGTGGAGATGGCCAGCACGTGACGCGCGCGCGCAACCTTGAAGTCGATCACATCGTCGGTGCGAAACTGCGGGTACATCCGGGTCAGCGACTCGAACGCCTGCTGCCGGAACGCCTCGTCGGACTGCGCCCAGGCCGGATCGTCCTGGGCCAGATAGCGGGGCAGGTACACCAGCGCATTTCCGCCGAAGCGATCGCGGTCGACCAGCGCGGTCATCTCGATCACACCGGTCAGCGCGATGCCCGGATCGGTGATGTTGGTGACGTAATAGGGCGACAAGGGGGTGCGGGTCAGCATGGTGCCGCAGACGATGCCCTGATACTTCACTGCTTCCAGGCGCTCCCGTTCGCCGGCCTGCAGCTGCGGAAACAGCCGCGCCACCTCGGGCGTCGGCACGGTGGCCACCAGCCGGTCGAAGCTCAGCGATCCGCCATCGGACAGCTCGACCTCGACGTTGTCGCCGTGGTCGGTGATGCGCTCGGCCGGCATGCCCCCGAGGACATTCACACCCGATTCACGAAGCCGATCCGACAGCGCGGCCAGCACCGCCGCATAGCCGCCGTCCAGATAGCCGAACATCTCCTCCTTCAGACCGGAGCGGCGGGCCGCATACATGCGGGCGATGATGGCCCAGATGAAGGCGGCGCTCGCGATCCGATAGTTCTCGCCCAGCTTGCTGCGAAGCAGGGGCAGCCAGATGCGCTCGAGCACCCGCGCGCCCGACCATCGGCCCAGCCAGTCGACCGCGAGCTCGCGCTCCAGAGGTCGCACATCCTTCAGGCGCGACGCCAGAAAGATCGTCCCGCCAAGCCGCAGCTTCTGGATGAGGTTCAGCGGCGGGAAGCGCAGGAACTCGAGCGTGTTCGACATCGAGTGCAGGCGGCCATCGCTGAAGAACCCGGTTCGGGTACGGCCCCAGCGCAGCCGCCCGGTCAGCGACAGCTCGTCGACCAGCGCGCGCGTGTTCAGGTCCGACATCAGCACCACGTGATAGAAGCGATCCCACGGATAGCCGCCGATGGTCTGCGCATCGGCCAGCCCGCCCGGCGCCGGCGCCGCCTCGAGCACCGACACGGCGAAGCCCTGCTGCGACAATCGAAGCGCCAGCACCATGCCGAGCAGTCCACCGCCCAGCACCGCGACCCGCTTGCGCGCGGCTGCCCTGGGGGCCGATGACGATGCGGACGCCTCAACCACGGGGCACCCCTGCGCCATCGCCCTGTCCTTCCATCACGCGGCGCAGTTCGACGCCCATGTAGTAAGCATCATTGAAGTAGCGGGCGTTCTGCAGCGAGACGGCCCCGAGACTGATCAGCTGTATCGCCAGCACCAGCGACAGCACCCCGATGAACAGGGTCTGCGGATGCTCGCGATAGACGATCATCGCCGCCGCATGCAAAGGGCGCTCCGCCCCCAAAGCGGCAAGGAATTCCACGACCACCCAGAAGTTCACGTACGCCGACAGCGCGAGCATCAGCAGCCCGGGCAGCAGCAGCATCACGAACGGACGGAAGATGAAGCCGGCGATCAGCGTCGAGCCGATGTGGCGCAGGATGCGCATGCTCGAGGTGCGCGTGGGTCCGGCCGCGAGCTGCCGGCTCCAGTCCAGGTGGGCCGGGATCTCGATGATCCGGCCGTTCAGGATCATCGTCTTCTGGACGATCTCGGGCATGATGTCCATGCCGGTGGCGCGCAGGAAAAGCCGGCGCACGAACGGTCCGTCGTAGGCCCGCACCATGCAGGTCAGCGTCGAGAAGTGCCCGCGCGCGAAGAACCTCAGGAACCGGTTTCCCCACTGACTGAGCACTCGGCGCTTGAACGGCACGTTGGTCACCTGGCCGCCGGGCATGTAGGCCGATGCCAGCACCAGTTTGGCGCGCTCGGTCACAATCGCCTCGAGCAGGGCACCGATGTGATCGACCGAGTAGCTCAGGTCGACGTCGAAGGTGATCACATAGTCGCCGCGCGAGGCCGCGAACGAGGTCTTGAACGCCTGGCCGAGGCCGAAATTCCGGGGATGGCTGATCACGCGGATGGCGTTGTAGCGCGCCTGCAGCCGATCGGCGATCGCGCCGGAATCGTCGGAGCTGCCGTCGTTGATCAGCAGGATCTCGAACCGGTAGCGGGCCGACAGGGTCTCAAGGTAGGCCATGATGTCGTCCACATGCGCCTCTAGCAGACCGGCCTCGTTGAAGGCGGGCAGCACCAGGGTCACCAGGGGACGGCAGGGCAGATTCATGAGCTGTGGATCGAACAGTGTGGCGCCGATCATAGCGACGCCTCGATTGCGCCATGCGG
This sequence comes from Burkholderiaceae bacterium, assembly GCA_035401985.1. Taxonomy (GTDB): domain Bacteria; phylum Pseudomonadota; class Gammaproteobacteria; order Burkholderiales; family Burkholderiaceae_E; genus Quisquiliibacterium. Next base: position 18,111 of record DAONCJ010000001.1, read on the forward strand.
AAACAAGTCACGTTGTCGGCCAGGATCCCGCGCCGGGCCGATGGCCGGTTCGCCCGAGGGGATCGGGACAACAGTTCTCTGATGTGCATAGCGGCGGGAGCCCAGCGACTTGACCTCTCAAAACCGATGGACGCTTGCCGGTCTGGTGGTCGGCGCCGGCTTCTTATGGGTCGCCGTGCGCCAGATCTCCGTCGGTCAGGCCCTGGGCGTGCTGCGCGGCGCCAGCTGGCCGCTGGTGCTCGCCACCGGGGTGGCGGGCGCCGCCTTCATGTACTTGAAGGGCGCGCGCTGGGCGCTGCTGCTCGGCCCGGTTGCGCGCGTCGAGACCCGGCTGCTCCACCGGGTGCTGTACGTCGGGGCGGCCGCCAATCTCGGGCTGGCGCATTCCGGCGAGGTGCTGCGAGCCACCCTGCTGGCCCGCCATGCCGGCGCCGGCGCCAGCGCGGTGCTGGCCACCATCGCCGTCGAACGCATCTTCGACTTCGCGGCCCTGGCGGTGCTGGCGGCACTGGCCATCGCCATCGATCCGCATGTGTCCCCGCAGCTCAGCGTGGCGGGCGGGATTGCCCTGGCCATCGTGCTGGCCGGGGTGCTGTCCGCCTGGCTGCTGCTGCGCGCGTCGCCCGCCATGGTGCGTCTGGGCAGCAGTCTCCTCGACCACCTGCCGGCGGCCGCCCGCGACTGGCTGATCGACCAGCTGCGCCGGGGCCGCGTCGGGCTCGAGCCGCTGATCGACCCGTCACTGGCCGCTCGCGCGGGCCTGCTGTCCGTGCTGCAATGGGCCTGCATCGTCGCCGCCATCTGGACCAGCAGCGCGGCGGTGGGCAGCACGCCGCCCCTGACCGGGGCGCTCGCTGCCTTCGTGCTGATGGTGATCGGCCTGACGCTGCCGGCGCCCCCTGCCCAGCTCGGCACGACGCAACTGGCTTTCGTGGTCGGCCTCGGGCTGGTCGGCATCGACCCCGAATCGGCGGTCGCCGGCTCGCTGATCTACACTGGCCTGGTGGTGCTGCCGGTGATGCTGATCGGTGGCTGGCTCGGCCTCCTGACCCCCTGGCCGGCGGCCGCCTCGCGAGCGCAGGACCGATGAGCGGCCATCACGTCCCGACACAACGAGGAATTCGACAATGAGCACATGGCGGCAACGGGCGGGCTCGCCCTTCGAAACCCAGAAGCGCCCTGCGGTCGGTTCGCGCGGCATGGTGGTGACCAATCATCCGCTGGCGTCGGCGGCAGGCGCCGAGATGCTGGCGGCCGGCGGCAATGCGGTCGATGCGGCGGTGTCGGCGCTGTTCACGCTGACGGTGGTCGAACCGATGATGGTCGGCGTGCTGGGCGGGGGCTTCGCCCACATCCGGCTGCCCGATGGCCGCCAGACGATCCTCGAGGGACAGGGCCGATGCCCGGGCGGCGTGGGTCCGACGACCTTCACGCCCGATCCCGCCGCGCCGCCGGGAGCACTCGATGCGCTCGGCCGTCGCAACAGCGTCGGACGCGCCGCGGTGGCGACGCCGGGCAACCTGATGGCCTGGTGCCAGATGCTGGCCAGCCACGGCAGCCTGTCGCTGGCCGACGTGGTCGAGCCGGCCATCCGGCACGCGTCGCGTGGCTTCGCGGCCACCAGCTATCTGGCCGACTGCGTGGCCGACTGCGCCGCCGACATGATCCGCGACCCCGAGATCGCCGCCGTGTTCATGCCCGGCGGCAAGGGCCTCGTCAAGGGCGCCCGCGTGGTCAACGGCGCCTATGCCGACACGCTGCGCCAGATCGTGCGCGAAGGACCGGCCGCGTTGTATGGCGGCTCGCTGGGCGCCCGTCTGGCGGACGACATGGCACGCCAGGACGGGTACCTGAACCAGGCCGACCTGTCGACGTACCGCACCAACGAGCTGGCGGTGCTGCGGGCGCGCTACCGCGGCTTCGAGATCACCGGGCCGCCGCCGCCCTGCTCCGGCCCGCTGCACATCGGCCAGATGCTGGGCATCCTGGAAGGCATGGACATTGCGGCCAGTGGCTCGGGCAGCGCCGACACGGTGCATCTGCTGGCCGAGGTGCTGAAGATCGCCTTTGCCGATCGCGCCGCAGCCACGGCAGACCCCGACTTCGTGCCGGTGCCGGTCGAGCGGCTGCTGTCGGCGGAGTACGCCGCGCAGCGGCGCGCACAGATCGATCCGCTGCGGGCGCAGAGCTGGAAGCCCGGCGTGCAGCCCAACGAGGGCGCGAACACCACCCACCTCACGGTGGCCGATGGCGACGGGCGCATCGTCTGCGCGACCCAGACGATCAACTCGCTGTTCGGCGCGCGCTACATGGTGCCGGGCACCGGCATGATCCCCAACAACTACCTGTACGTCTTCGACCCGCGTCCCGGGCTGGCCAATTCGCTGGCCCCGGGCAAGCGCGTCACGTCGTCGATGTCACCGCTGATCGTGCTGAAGGACGGCAAGCCGCAGTTCGCGCTCGGTCTGCCCGGCGGACTGCGCATTTTCCCGTCGGCCATGCAGGCGGTGATCAACCTGATCGATCACCAGATGAGCCTGCAGGAGGCGGTCGAAGCCCCGCGGGTGTGGACCCAGGGCTATGGCCTGGAGATCGAACCGCAGGTCAGCGATGCGGTGGCCGACGTCCTTCGGGCGCGCGGACACGAGATCCAGCGGGTGCCGAATGTGGGTGGCGGACTTTGCGCGATCCGCTTCCATGACGGCGGCGACATGGAGGGTGCGGCCTGCTGGCGCGCGGACGGCACGCCGATCGGCGTCAGTGGCGGCCTGGCTCGTCCGGGCGTGCGCTTCCTGCCCGAGGCGCGCCGCAATTCCTGAGCGCGTGCGGGACGCCGCGGTTCAGCGCGGATCGATCGGGGTGAACGGCGGGCAGCGGGCCTCGATCACCTGAGCCGCGTCCAGCACCATGTCTTCGCGGAACCGGCGACCGATGATCTGAACGCCCATCGGCAGGCCGCCGGCCACTCCGGTAGGCACCGACACCGCAGGCAGCCCGAGCACCGGCACGCCGAACATCGATTCCTGGGCCCGCTCGACCCGGGCCGCGGTCTGTTCGCTTTCCACATCGAGGCCCCAGGGGAAGGGCGGCTCGCCCGAGACCGGGCAGAGCACCAGCGGATACGTTTCCATGAACAGCTGCCACTGCCGGATCAGGGTTGTCCGGCGCGCCATCGCGCGCATGTGGCCGTGAGCATCGAGCACCGGCGTGCGGGCGATCATGAAGCCGAAGGACCGCCGGATGTCCGGATCGCCCAGGCGTTCGATGGCGCCCAGATTGAAGTGACGGGCCTCGCCGTTGACCAGAATGTCCCAGAGTTCGGCCGCCTCGGCCATGGCGGGCGGCTCGACCTCCTCGACCGCAAAGCCGGCGTCGGCCAGCCAGGTGGCTGCCTGACGGACCGCCGCGACGACTGCCGGATCGGCCGGCGTGCCATGGCAGTTCACCGACATCGCCACGCGGATCGGCCGTGCGGGCGCCGGCCCCTGCAGCGGCGCCGGCACCCACCACGGGTCGCGCGGATCGCCGGCACTCATCGCCTGCAGCGCCAGACGGACATCGGCAACGGTGCGGGCCAGCGGCCCCTGCACCGACATCAGCTGGCCCGACAGCGCGCGCTCTTCGGTGGCCGTGGTCGAGTACGACGGCACGCGGCCGAACGAGGGCCGCAGCCCGCAGACGCCGGTGCAGTACGCCGGGAAGCGCACCGACCCGGCCAGGTCGTTGCCATGGCCGATCGGGCCCATGCCGGCGGCCACCGCCGCCGAAGCACCGCCGCTGGAGCCGCCCGGCGTGTGCGCCCGTGACCAGGGGTTGAAGGTCTTGCCATGCAGCGCGTTGTCGGTGAACCACCGGAACGAGAATGCCGGCGTGTTGGTCCGACCGAGGATCACCGCACCCGCGCGCCGAAGGTTGGCCACCACCGGACTGTCCGATGCGGCGATCAGATCCTTGAAGGCGACGACGCCGTTCGTGGTCGCGCAACCCGCCTGATCGACATTGACCTTCACCGTCAGCGGCACGCCATGCAGGGGGGCCAGCTCCTCGCCGCGCGCCACGGCCGCGTCCGCCGCATCGGCGGCGGCCAGCGCCTGCGTCTCATGCACCTCGACCAGCGCATTGAGCGCCGGATTGACCGCGCGCACGCGGTCCAGGCAGTCGCTCACGGCCTCGCGGCTGGAGATGGCGCCGTCACGGATCGCGGCCGCCAGATCGGTGGCGGTCCAGCGCCAGAGTTCACCCATGAACAGCTCCTGTCAGAGCAGGCGCTTGCGCGACTGCGGATGGGTACGCAGGGCCAGCCCCGCGAGCCCGGCCATGCCGAGCCAGAATGGCGCGGGAAGAAGCAAGGATGGCCCGAACCGACAGGCGATGGCGCATGGGCTTCCCTGCAATGGTGAATGTTGAGGCTTGCAGAGTAGCAGCGGCAAGTGCCGCGCGCACCGTGCAGTGCGACAGGCGTTCGCTGCGCTTACGCTGCCGGCGCAGTGCCTGGATTGTGCGTTTGCCGGCGCCTCAGGCGATGCCTCGGGCGCCTCAGCCCGTGCCTGGGCCGTCTCAGCCGATGTCGTCGGCGGCCCTTTGCACCCGGTTCTTGCCGGCGCGCTTGGCCTCGTACATTGCCCGGTCGGCGCGTCCGATCAGCATCTCCTGCGGCTCGTCGGGCTGGCGCACCGCGATCCCGGCCGAGAACGTGATCAGTACGCGCTCGTTGTTGTGCATGAAGAAGCGCCGGGTCAGTTCGCGCTGCACGCGGATCATCACCTTCTCGCCGTCCTCGGGGCTGGTGTCGGGCAGCAGGATGACGAACTCCTCGCCGCCGTAGCGGGCCAGCGAGTCGCTGGGTCGCAGGGTCTCGCGCACAACGGCCGCGAGGTGCTTCAGCGCATCGTCGCCGGCGCTGTGGCCAAGCCGATCGTTGAGCTGCTTGAAGTTGTCCACGTCCAGCACCGCCAGGCAAAGCGGCGAGCGTCGACGATCGGCGCGCGACTCCTCGATCATGAACTGCTGCTCCAGCCCGCGGCGATTCAGCGACCGGGTCAGCGGATCCTCGCGCATCATTTCCGACATCTGCGCCAGTTCGGCCTGCAGCGTGCGCACCCGCGCTTCGTACTGGATCACCTTGTCGCGCGACGCACTGAGCTCCTGGTGGGTGGCACTGATCTCCAGGTGCATCGTCTGCGTGTCGGCCAGCAGCCGCTCGAGCACACCGCTCAGCGCGGGCATGCCGTCGGCGCTGCGGATCTGATCGGAGTAACGCGCGATGGTTCCCGAAAACTGACCGGTCGATTCGCTGATCGCACCCATCCGGTCGATCAGCGTGGCGGTCAGATGGCGGACCGCCTGCGCCGCCTCGTCCAGCGTGTGTTTGAGCGTGCCCTGCCGGAACACGAATTCCTTGTAGCTGCGCTGCGTCTCTTCCAGCGATCGCGCGGTGAGCGGCGCGTCGAGCAGCGATCGAATCCGGTCGGCCTGCCCCTTGACCCACTGGTCGTCGACCACCAGGTCGCCCATGTTGTGCACCATCAGTCGGACCAGATCATGCAGACCGCGCAGCATCGGCTCGGGACCTTCGCCGCGAAGCTCCAGCTTCAGCCAGAAGTGCCGCAGCCGGCCGGCGGCCTGATCGATCTCGGCCGCCGACATGGCATGGACGACCGCCTCGACCAGCAGCGCGACCTCGCGCACCACCTCGGCGGTGTAGCCCAGGCGTTCGTCGACCAGGAAGGCGATGGTCTTGCCGATCAGATCCTTCAGGGCACGTGCGGCGTCGCGCGAAGCGGCGGCTGTCGTCGTGTGCTCGGGTGGCGGGATCGCACCGGGGGAGGGAGAAGGCGGCGCGTGGGCCGCCATTGGCCCGGGTGCGGTTTGCGCGTGGGACGCGAGTGTCTTGTGTGTCTGGGCCAACTGGGCCGCATGAGCCTGAGCCGTCGCCACCTGTCCTGCAGCCGCCTGTGCGGCCGCCTGAGCCCGGGCGAGCGTCGACTTGATGATCCGGTTCACCGTGTTCCAGTGCCCGCCCTCGAGGGCCTCGCGCAGCGGTCTGGCGTACTCGGCATTCGGCGATTCGGCAACCAGCGCGCGCGCCAGGCTCTCCAGCGCGGCGGCGGCCGGCTGAACCTCGGCGAAGCTCAGACCCGCCTGCTGGGCGTACATGCGCGAATAGTTTTCGGGCGTCGGCGGCTTTCGCTGCTGCGCCAGCTGGCGAAACACCTCGCGGGCGGTTTCGGCGGGACTGCTCCTGGTGTCTGACACGGTGCGGCTCGGTGGGGTGATGGGGGCCGGATCCAGCATACGCAGCGCTGGCGTCCGGCAATGGGCCGATCAGCCGAGCCGATGGTGGCCATTTGCCGGGTTGGCCGGGTTGGCCCGGCAGTTGCGAGCGGCATGCGCACCCATGTAACGTGCCGCATCGCCCATCCGCGCCGACTGCCGTCGCCCGACCCCATGACCCGACTGATCGCCATCTCCGTGCTGACCCTGCTCCTCACGGCCTGCGCCCTCCCCCCGCAGGGCGGCGGGAGGCACGCGATCGGCGGCGCCGCGCCGGCCGGGGCGCCGCACCCAGCCATCGACGTCAGCCCCGCCGTCCGCCTGGACCTGGCCCCTGGCGGACGCCTGAAGGCGGCGATCAACTTCGGCAATCCGATCCTCGCCCAGCGCGATCCGGCCACCGGTGAACCGCGCGGTGTGTCGGTCGACCTGGCGCGCGAACTGGGCCGGCGCCTGGGCGTTCCGGTGGATCTCGTCCTCTTCGATTCGGCCGGGCGCGTCTCCGCCGCGGCGCGCACCTCGGCCTGGGACATCGCGTTCCTGGCGGTGGACCCGGGGCGCGCGGGTGAGATCGCCTTCAGCCCGCCCTACGTGGTGATCGAGGGCGCCTACCTCGTGCGCGAGTCGTCGCCGATCCGCAGCAACGACCAGGTCGACCAGCCGGGCGTGCGCGTCGTGGTCGGCCGTGGCAGCGCCTACGATCTTTACCTCAGCCGTGAGATCCGGCGCGCAACGCTCGTGCACGCGGACACTTCACCGGCAGTCACCGACCGGATGATGGCCCAGGGGATCGAGGTCGCCGCCGGCGTCAAGCAGCAGTTGCAGGCTGACTCGCGGCGCCATCCGGGTACGCGACTGCTGCCCGAGAGCTTCATGTCGATCCATCAGGCGATGGGCACGCCGCGCGGGCGCCTGGCAGGCGCCGACTACCTGAACCAGTTTGTCGAAGCCATGAAGGCCGAAGGCTTTGTCGCCGCCTCGCTGCGGCGCCACGGCATTGAAGGCGCGTCGATCGCGCCGGCCGCGCGCTGAACCTCAGTCGCGCGGCAGGCGGGCGCGCAACTCGGTCTTCAGCACCTTGCCATAGCTGTTCTTGGGCAGCTCGGCGATCCGCACATAGCGCTTGGGCCGCTTGAAGCGGGCGATGTTGTCGAGGCAGAGCTGATCGAGCTCGTCGTCGCCCACCACCTGCCCCGGCTTGGCGACCACGAAGGCGATCACTTCCTCGCCCCAGTCGTGATGGTGGCGACCGACCACGGACACCTCGAGCACGCCGGCGTGCTGCAGCAGCACCTCCTCGACCTCCCGCGGATAGATGTTGCTGCCACCCGAGATGATCACGTCCTTCGAACGGTCCTTGAGGGTGAGAAACCCGTCCTCGTCGAAGGCACCCATGTCGCCGGTCCAGAGCCAGCCTTCGCGCAGCGCGTTGGCCGTGGCCTGAGGGTTGTTCCAGTACCCCGACATGGTCACGTCCGAACGGCAGATGATCTCGCCGATTTCACCCACCGGCACGTCGCGGCCCACCTCGTCCACCAGGCGCACTTCGACGCCGCTGCGGGCCACGCCGACCGAGGCCAGGCGCTGCTCGAAGCGCGGATGTCCGTCATCGACGTGCATCGCCTTGCTCATGCAGGTGATGGTGTTGGGCGTCTCGCCTTGTCCGTAGCCCTGCCACAGCCTTGGCCCGAACGTGGCCAGAGCGCTCTTGAGGTTCTCGACATACATCGGCGCGCCGCCGTAGAACATGGTCCTGATGCTGTCGATGCGAGCCCGGCCGACGCCCGGATCGTTGACCAGGCGCGTGACCATCGTCGGCGCGGTGAAGAAGGTGGCGCTTGCATAGCGCTCGAGCAGCGCGAACAGCTCGGGCGGATCGAAACCCTGGCTGGCCGGAATGATCTGCTGTGACCCCTTGGCAATGTGCGGCAGCGAATACAACCCCGAGGCATGCGACAACGGTGCGCAGTGGATCATGCAGTCGCCAGTGCCCACCGAATCGACATCGGCGTAGTAACGCAGTGTCATCGCCAGCAGCGAGCGGTGCGTCAGCGTGGCGCCCTTGGGGCGGCCGGTCGTGCCGCTGGTATAGAAAAGCCAGGCCGGATCTTCCGGGGCCACCGGCTGCTGGCCGATGGCCTCGGACGCGGCCAGCGCGCGATATTCGGCGCCTTCGGAGTCGATGATCCGTGTACCGGCCGCGCTGCTCTTGAGTTCATCGGCCAGTGCCCCCGTCAGATCGGGCGTCGCAAAGCAATAGCCGACCCCGCAATTCTCGAGGATGAACGCGAACTCCTTCGGATGCAGCTTGGCGTTCATCGGCACGATGCACAGGCCTGCATGCCAGCCGGCCCACATCAGCTCGATGTATTCCGGCGAGTTCTTCATGGCCAGCGCGATCCGGTCGCCGGGCTTCACGCCAGGCAGCCCCCGCAGCCCGCCGGCGAGACGGGCGACACGCTGCTGCAGGCCCGCGTAGCGATGAATCAGCTGGTCGCCGAACGACAGGGCGGGCGCCTGCGGAAAGCAGCGTGCAGCGGCATGCAGGAAGGTGACGATATTCATGGCGGCAACTCGGTGTGGTGAGGCTGGGACGCGGTACCTAGCCCAGGTAGCGGCTGACCAGTTCCGGATCCTTCAGCAGTTCGGAGGGCGGACCCGACATGGCAATGCGTCCCGTCTGCAGCACGTAGCCATGGTCGGCAATTTTCAATGCGGCGAACGCGACCTGCTCGACCAGCAGAACCGTCACACCGGAGGCGGCCAACGCACGCAGGGCACCGAAGATGCCGGTGATGATCTGCGGCGCCAGGCCGAGCGAGGGCTCGTCCAGCATCAGCACGCGCGGGCGCATCATGAGGGCGCGCGAGACGGCCAGCATCTGCTGCTCGCCGCCGGACAGCGATCCGCCCGAAATGCGGCGCCGCTCGCGCAGCACCGGGAAGCGGTCGTACTCGCCGGCCAGCCGACTGTCGAGTTCGGCGCGGCCCAGGCCCGGCAGGCTGCCGGCGCCGATCAGCAGGTTCTCTTCGACGCTCAGGGTCGGAATGATCTGCCGGCCCTGCGGCACATGGACCAGACCCATCCGCGTGACCCGATGGGGCGCCACCCCGGCCAGTTCCTGGCCGTCGAAGCGGATGCTGCCGGCTCGCAGCGGCAGCAGGCGCGACAGCGCGCGCAGCAGCGTGGTCTTGCCCGCGCCGTTGGCGCCGACGATCGCCACCAGCGAGCCGGCGGCGATCTCCAGATCGATGCCGTGGAGCACCGTCACGCCGCCGAAGCCGACGTCCAGCCCCTTGATGGTCAGAAGGCTCATGCGTCCTCCGTCCCGAGGTAGGCGGCGATCACGACCGGGTCGCGCTTGACGACCGCGGGCGCTCCTTCGCCGATCTTGCGGCCGTAGTCGAGCACGGTGACCGTGTCGGACAGCTCCATCACGAAGCTCATGTTGTGCTCGACCAGCAGCACGGTCACGCCCAGGGCCTTCAGGCCGCGGATCTTGGCCATGATGTCCAGCGCCTCGCCTTCGTTCAGGCCGGCGATCGGCTCGTCAAGAAACAGCATCGTCGGATTCTGCGCCAGCGCGCGGGCCAGCTCGCACAGCTTGCGGTGGCCGTAGGGCAGATCGCCCGGCAGGCTGTCGGCCAGCCGCTCGATGTTGAAGTAGCGCAGCAGCCGCGTCGCCTCGGCGCGGTCAGCGCGCTCCTCGGAGTCGCTGACCAGCCAGTGCAGCCAGCCCGGCACGAAGCTGCGCCCGCGCTGCAGACCGAGCATCACATTCTCGGCCACGGTCAGCGTGCCGATGAGCTGAAGGTTCTGGAAAGTGCGGGTCAGGCCCAGGTTGGCCCGCCGATGGGGCTTGAGCCGCGTGATGTCGCGTCCCAGAAACCGGATGGTGCCCGAGTCGGGCTGGTACAGGCCGCTGATCACATTGATCAGCGTGCTCTTGCCCGCACCGTTCGGGCCGATCACTGCGTGCACCGTGCCGGGCATCACCTTGAGCGACACCGCGCTGACCGCGACCACGCCCGAATACGACTTGGTGACCTCGTGCAGCTCCAGGATGGGTGCGTCAGAGGGCGAGGCCGATGCCGCGGCCGGAACAGTGGCCGATGTCGGCTGTGCGGACTTTGCCGGCACGTCGGCTGAAGACGGAACTGCCGATGACCTGCGGCGAAAGAGCCGCTGCACTGCGCCCACTGCACCGGCCGGGAAGAACAGCATCACCACCAGCAGGATGCCGCCGAAGATGTAGAACGACACCTCGTACAGGCCCGCAGTGAGCTGATTGAGCATCACAAGGATCACTGCCCCGAGCAGCGGACCATAGGCGCTGCCAAGGCCGCCGATCACGACCGCGATCAGCAGCGCGATGCTGCGGTCCAGGCCGAACGCATCGCTGCTGACGTAGCCGGCCTGATGCGCGAAGAAGAATCCGGACAGACCGGCCGTCACCGCGCTGACGACGAAGACCAGGCTGCGCCAGCGGGCCGCATCGATGCCCACGGTGAGCGCAAAGCTCTCGCTCTCCTTGATGGCGTGGAGGCTGCGGCCGAACCGGCTGCGCATCACATAGTCGTTCATCATCTGCACGAGCAGCAGTGCGGCCGCAACGGCCCAGAAGAAGTAGGTCGCGCCATTGCCGAAGTCGCCGAAGTTCAGTTGCGGCACACCGATCAGGCCCATCGAACCGCCCGTGATGCCGACCCAGCGCTGCGACAGGATCTCGACGATGTAGCCGAAGGCGAGCGTGACCATCGCCAGGTAGTGCGTGCGGGTGCGCAGCGCCACCAGACCGATCACGCCCCCGGCCACTGCCGACAGCAGCAGGCTGACCGGCAGCGTGGCCCACAGCGGCCAGCCGTGATTGGTCGACAGCACGCCCGACCCGTACGCGCCAAGCGCCAGGAAGCCGGCCTGCCCGAGCGAGAGCTGTCCGGAAAGACCGAGCAGGATGTTCAGGCCGATGGCTCCAATGGCGACGATGGCCGCATCCTGGGCCAGATTGATGAAATAAGGGTTGGGCGAAACCAGCGGAAAGACCGCGATCGCGACGGCCGCGACCAGATAGCGCAGATGTCTCATGGGTCAGCGGACGTCGGTCTTCATTTCGCCGAACAGCCCCGACGGGCGCGCGATCAGGAACAGCAGCGCGATCAGGAACGGATACAGGTCGCCGAAGGCCGAATTGATGTAATTGGACACCGCCTCGACGATGCCGAAGCCCAGTCCCGCGATCAGGATGCCGACCGGGTTGACGAAGCCGCCTATGCACACCACGGCGAAACCCTTCAGGATGAACAGCAGCCCCATGTGCGCCTGCACCGTGGTGAGCGGCCCGGCCAGGATGCCGCTGACGGCCGCCAGCACCGCCATGATCGCGTACGAGGTCGCCACCACCCGGCGCACATCGATGCCCAGCAGCGAGGCGGTCGCCTTGTCGAACGACACCGCCTGCACCTCCTTGCCCCAGCGCGCGCGGAACAGGAACCAGTACAGCACCGCCACGACCACCATCGCCAGCACCGCGACGATCAGCTCTTCGAGATAGAAGCGCGCGCCCATCATCTCGACCACCTCCTTCTGCTTGGCCGAGAACAGCGGTGGCGAATAGAAGCGGCTCTTGCCCCAGACGAGCTGTGCGGTGTTCTGCAGCAGCATGCCGAACCCCATCGTGGTCAGGATCCAGGCCAGTGAACTGGCGCTGCCGGCCGTCATGCTCGCCAGCGGCCGGATCGCCAGCCGCTCCAGGCCCACCCCGAGCACCACCAGCACCGCGACCACGATCAGCACGGCGACGATCACCGGCACGCCGGCCAGCAGCAGCGTCATCGACAGGAACGAGGCGATCATCAGGAAGTCGCCCTGGCCGAAATTCAGTGCGCGTGTCGTCAGGAAGGTGATGAGCAGGCCCTTGCCCATCAGCGTGTAGATGCTGCCCATCGCGATACCGCTGATGAGCAGCTGGACCAGATCGGCCGATTTCATGGGAAGGAGAACTCAGCGCAGCTTGACGACCCGCCCGCCCTTCCACACGCCCAGGAACACGTTCTCGGCGTCCAGGCACTCATGGTCCTTGGGACCGAAGGGCTTCTCGGGCGTGCCCGACACCGCCTTGAAGCCGGTGGTGGTCTCGAGCGCCTTCTGGATCTTGGCCGGATCGCCCCCGGCACGGTCCAGCGCCTGCAGCAGGATGCGCATTCCGTCGTAGCCCAGCGCAGCAACCACCGGCCAGCGGTACTTGTCGCCGAATTCCTTGCTCATCTTGGCATTGAAGGCGGCGGCCTTGGCGTCGCCCAGATCGAGCGCCTGACCCATGACCGTGCCCTCGAGCGCCTCCTGGCCGACAATGTTGAGCACCATCTGCGAGGACAGGCCCCAGTTGCCCGCGACCACCGGCTTGTAGTTCGCCTTCGGCATCGCGCGGTACAGCAGCTCGAGGCTGTCGTGGAACATCAGCACCAGCTCGGCGCCGGAGTTCTTCAGGTTGAGCACCTGCGGCGTCATGTCGGTGACATTGGGCGCGGCGCTCTCGACGGCGACCAGCTCCATGCCGCGCGCCTTCATACCCTTCTGGATCTCGCCGGCGGCGAACATGCCGTAGCCGCCCGTGCCATGCAGCAGCGCGATCTTCTTGAACTTCTTCACGCCCCAATCGAGCATCGAGTCGACCTGGAACTTCTCGACCATCGAGCAGCGGAAGATGTAGCTGGGATTCTGGTCGATGAACTTGGCGGTGATGTCGGTGGCGATGGCGGGGCCGGCCATCAGCGGAATCTTCGCCTGCTGCAGCATCGGCGCAAACGCCGCCACGTTGCCGCTGTTGACCGTGCCGATCACCGCCGACACCTTGTCGTTGCTGATCAGCCGCTGCACCAGCGACACGGCGCGCTGCGGATTGGCCTCGTCGTTGTAGACGATGAATTCGATCTTGTGCTTGGGCGAGGTGGCGTTGTATTCCTTCAGCGCCAGCTGGTTGCCCTGCAGATAGGACTCGCCGAAGTCGACGATGGCGGGCGGCCCGCTCAAACCCTGCACCGCGCCGATCTTGATGTTTTCGGCGTGGGCCGCGAAGGCCGCCAGCATGCTCGCGGCGATGAGTCCGATTCGATGAAGTTTCATGCCTGTCTCCTGCCGATCGTTTGAATGGTTTGTTGGCGCCGCGCGCGCACTGCGGCTGGGCACACAGGCCGTGCGCCGGTGAATCACGTTAAGCGATGGTCACGACACCGTCGAGGCGGCAGCGCCGGTTTCCGACATGGGCGCTCAGCTTCCCTTGAACCGCGCGTCACGGCGCTCACGGAACGCCGTCGTGCCCTCGGCGAGGTCGTCGGTCATCCCGACATCGTGGAACGAACGCGACTCCAGGCGCAGCGCCTCGTCCATGTGCATACCGACCGTGCGCTTGACGACTTCCTTGGCGAACCTGTGCGAGAGCGGCGAGCGCGAGGCGAGCATCTGTGCATACTTCATCGACACATCGAGCAGCTGGTGCTGCGCCACGATGCGGTTGACCAGTCCGATCCGGTAAGCATGGTCGGCGTCGACCCGCTCGCCCGACAGGATGATCTCCATCGCGTGCCCCAGGCCGACGACCTGGGGCAGGCGGATCAGACCGCCGTCGCAGGCATGGAACCCCCACTTGGCATCCTGCAGTGCAAACTCGGCATTGGGAGAACAGAACCGCAGGTCGCACGCCAGCGCCAGCTCGAAGCCGCCGGAAATGGCGAAGCCGTTCACCGCCGCCAGGATCGGCTTGAAGATATCGAGGTTGCGCGTGATGCCGCCAAAACCGGGGCCGTTGGTGAACCGCGACCGGAACTCGGGCGCCGGGCGCCGGGCGAAATCCATCGTGTAGGTCTTCAGGTCCGCGCCGGCACAAAAGGACTTCGGCCCGCTGCCGGTGATCACCGCCACATACGCCTCATCATCGGCATCGAACTCACGCCAGACCTCGACCAGACGATCGTTTGCGGCGAAATCGAGCGAGTTCATCTTGTCCGCCCGATCGATGGTGATCAGACGGACGCGGCCATGCTTTTCGTATCGGATATCGCTCATGCCTGTTCGCTCACCATAAAAAGTGTATCCGCACGCTCGGCGCGAATCGCATGGACCCGCGACCCGATCTCCGGCCGTCTCGAGTCGGCCGCCAGCCGACCAGTCACCCGCAGGCCGGCGTCCAGGTCGACCACCACGACGTCATAGGGGGCCTGGTCGCGAAACTGGGTCGGCGCACGGCGGATCGTCGTGAAGCTGACCACCCGGCCGACGCCCGCGACAGGCTCGGGGCGAAGATCGGACGACAGGCAGCCTGCGCACACACTGCGCATGGAAGTGTCGATGCGCCCGCAACGCGCGCATCGGACCATCGGCAGCGATGGGAAAACGAGCGTCTCGCTCATCGGAGTCTCTCTTGAAGAAAGGTGCATGGCATCGGCCCGCCCGGGCAGTCGCCGATCATGAAGCGGCACGCAGCAGACTGACAGTGCAGGCCACGCCGGTGCCGCCGAGATTGTGCGTCATGCCGATGCGTGCATCGGGCACCTGATTGGGATGGGTCCCGCGCAACTGCTGAACCACCTCGTACAGCTGGCCCAGGCCGGTGGCGCCGACCGGATGCCCCTTGGCCAGCAGACCGCCGCTCGGATTGATGGCGACATCGCCATCCACCGCAGTGCGGCCCTCGGCCGCCCATGCGGCACCCTGGCCACGCGGGATCAGCCCCAGGTCTTCGCTGTCGATGACTTCCGCGATCGAGAAGCAGTCGTGCAACTCGACGACATCGACGTCGGCGGCGGCCACGCCGGCGGCCTGGAACGCCCGCTGCGCCGCCGACACCGTTGCGTCGAACGAGCACAGGTCCGGATGCCCGGCGATGCGCGAGGCGCCTCGCGTCTGGATCGCGGCCAGGATATCCACCGGCACACCGGTCACCTCGCGCAGCATCGAGCGGGCGACCAGCACCACCGCGGCAGCACCATCACTGGTCGGGCAGCAGTCGTAGAGCTGCAGTGGATCGCAGATGGTGGCCGACGAATCGATCTGTTCATCGGTCAGTTCGGCCCCCATCTGGGCCAGCGGATTGAGCAGACCGTTGCGCTTGTTCTTGCGCACCACCGCCGACACCTGCGCGCGGGTCGTGCCATAGCGCTGGGCGTGAACGCGCCAGGCCAGTCCGAACAGTCCCGGAAAGGTGAGGCCGCTGGGGCCGTCATGTTCGTTGTCCATCGCGCAGTTCAGCGCCGCCGTGCTCTGCGCCGTGGTGGCATGGGTCATCGTCTCGGCTCCCACCGCGATCGCCGCATCGCACTGACCGCTGGCAATCGCCATCCAGGCATGGCGGAATGCGATGCCACCCGAGGCGCAGGCGCCTTCCACCTTGGTGCACGGGATATTGGGCAGGCCGAGCTGGTCGGCGACGATGCCCGCCAGCACTTCCTTGCCATTGAGCGGGCCGCTGATGAAGTTCCCCAGATAAAGCGCGCCGATCCGCTCGCGGTCCACGCCGGCATCGACGATGGCTTGTGCCGCCGCACTGACGGCGAGCTGCTCGATGGGAGTCCCGGCATGGCGACCGAACGGCGTCGAGCCGATCCCCACGATAACCACTTCACGCATGATTCGTCTCCTGTTGCAGGGTCTGGCGAAGGCTCGTCTTGAGCACCTTGCCGTAATTGTTCTTGGGCAGCGCGTCGACGAAGCGGTAGCCCTTGGGCCGCTTGAAGCGGGCGATATTGTCCAGGCAGAGCTCATCGAGCTCGCCGCCGGCCACGGTCATGCCCGGACGTGTGACGATGAAGGCCAGCACCTCCTCGCCCCAGTCGGGATGCGCACGGCCGACGACCGAGCATTCGAGCACAGCCGGATGGCGCAGCAGCACTTCCTCGATCTCGCGCGGATAGATGTTCGAGCCGCCGCTGATGATCATGTCCTTGGACCGGTCGCGCAGCGTCAGGCAGCCGCCTTCGTCCATCGACCCGACATCGCCGGTCCACAGCCAGCCATCGCGCAGGGCACTGGCGCTGGCCGACGGATTGTTCCAGTAGCCCGCCATCACGCAGTCGCTGCGGGTGATGACCTCACCGACGTCACCGCATGGAAGATCGCGGCCCTCGGCGTCGACCACCCTCACTTCGACACCCGTGCGCGCCGTGCCGCAGGAGCCGAGCCGCGCGAGGTGCGCCGGACCGCCGTCGCCCTCGTGTTCGTGACGCGACAGGCCGGTGATCGTCATCGGGCTCTCACCCTGCCCGAACAGCTGATACAGGCGCGGCCCGAAGCGCTCGAGCGCCTTCACCAGGTCGCTGACGTACATCGGCCCGCCGCCGTAATAGAGCGTGCGCAGGCCGCCGCCATCGGCCGGCCCCGCCCCGGTCTGGACCAGGCGCGTGATCATCGTCGGCGCGGCGAACATCGTCACGTTGCGATGGCGCGCGAAGGCGGCCAGCACATCATCCGGCTCGAAGCCGGGCAGAACGACCTGGTGGCCGCCGGCGAACAGGTGGGGCAGCGCGTACAGCCCCGAGCCATGGGACAACGGCGCGGCGTGCAGCTTGACGTCGCCCGGCTCGACCCGTTCGATGTCCGCGTAGTAGGCCATCGACATGAACATCAGGTTGCGGTGCGAGAGCATCGCGCCCTTGGGCCGGCCGGTCGTGCCGCTGGTGTAGAACAGCCATGCGATGTCGGTCGCGGCGACATCGGCGCAGTCGATCAGCGCACCGGATGCCAGCGCCTCGTACGACGCGCTGCCCGCCACGCTCACGAAGGGCGCGGCTGTCCCGCCCGTCAGTTCGCCGAGCAGCGGCTCGATCAGCGCATCGGTGGTGAAGAGCGCCCGCGCACCGCTGTCCGAGACGATGTGCCCGACTTCCTTCGGGTGCAGCTTGGCATTGACCGGCACCGCGCACAGCCCCGCGGTCCAGCAGCCGAACAGCACCTCGAGAAATTCGCTGCGGTTCTCCATCAGGATGACCACCCGATCGCCTCGCACCAGCTCCGCCGTCGAGCGCATCGACCGCGCAAGGCTGCGGACCCGCTCGCCGAATCGGCCGTAGTTCAGCGTTCCTGCGCCGAACGTGACCGCCGGCGCCAGCGGCTGGCTGCGGATCCGGTTGAAAAGACTTTGCGCAATGTTGGCCATGATGCGAGGTCGTCGAGGTGGAGGGCTCGGGGATGCGCCGACGGCGTGAACGCTGCGTGGACACGGCCCAAAGGGGCATCGACACGTCGACGCCCGCCGCCATTCTGCTGGCGAAGGCACGCGCTGCGCCCGGCCTGCGCGCCATTACGGAACACCGGAGCACCGGCCCGGTCACCGGGCAGGCACAATGAACCGCACCGCGGCGCTGCCCCGGAGCCGCCTCGCGCGCGGCAGCCAACCCCGGGCGGACGCAGCGGATCAGCGGCCACCCTGCCAGGAGATCCCATGAACACGACTGAACCGGCACTGGACGAACTGCAGGTCGAGCAGCGCGGCCATGCGCTGTGGCTGACGATCAACCGGCCCGCCCGGCGCAACGCGATGTCGGCCGAGGTCCTGTCCGGCATCGAGCGGGGCCTCGATCGTGCCCAGGCCGACGACGTGATCCGTGCCGTGGTGATCACCGGCGCCGGCGACAAGGCGTTCTGCTCGGGCGCCGATCTGTCGAAGGGCTCGACCTCGTTCCAGCCCGACATGTCGCGGCCGCACCTGGGCTACGCCAACCTGCTGCGCCGCGCGTGGACCTGCACCGTGCCGATGATCGCCCGTGTCAATGGCCACTGCCTGGCGGGCGGCATGGGCCTGTTCGGCATGGCGGTGGCCGCCGATCACGCCAGCTTCGGGCTGCCCGAAGTGAAGATCGGCCTGTTCCCCGCGCAGGTGCTGTCGGTGCTGCATCACATGATCGGCCCGCGTCTGCTGGCCGAGCTGTGCATGACCGGTGAGCCGATCGATGCCCATCAGGCCGGGCGCATCGGGCTGGTCAACCACGTGGTGCCGATGGCCGAGCTCGATGCGAAGACCGAGTGGCTGGTCGCGCGGGTGGTCGACAAGTCGCCCACCGCCAACCGGCGCGGCAAGGCGATGATGCGCGCCGCCTTCGACATGAGCTTCGAGCAGGCGATCTCGTTCTTCGAGTCGCAGATCATGTCGCTGCCGCTGACCGAGGACGCCCGGGAGGGCCGCGCGGCCTTCATCGAGAAGCGCCCGCCGAGGTGGACCGGACGGTAGGCGCTGGCTCAGGCCGTCACACCGCGCCGGCTCACCGCATGCTCGAAGGCCGCCAGCCGCACGGCAAACCGGCCGGCAAGGTCCGCCGGCCGGATCGCCACATCGGCGGGCCGCGGCAGCGTCTCGAAGAAGTGGCAGGCCACCCGATGTCCAGGCGCCGCCTCGCGCAACAGCGGCTCTTCCTGCTCGCAGCGCGGCTGCCGGTGCGGGCAGCGGGTATGGAAGCGGCACCCGGACGGCGGGTTGATCGCACTGGGCACGTCGCCCGTCAGGATGATCCTCTGACGCTGCGCGCCGGGGTCGGGCCGGGGAATCGCCGACAGCAGGGCCTGCGTATAGGGATGCAGAGGCGCGGCATACAGCGTGCGCTTGTCGGCGGTCTCGACCAGCTTGCCCAGATACATCACCGCGACGCGGTCGCTGATGTGCTTGACCACCGCCAGGTCGTGGGCGATGAACAAGTACGACAGCCCGAACCGCTTCTGCAGGTTCTGCAGCAGGTTGACCACCTGCGCCTGGATCGAGACATCGAGCGCCGACACCGGCTCGTCGCAGACGATGAGGTCGGGGTTGACCGCCAGTGCCCGCGCGATGCCGATGCGCTGGCGCTGCC
>DAONCJ010000002.1:0-21648 GCA_035401985.1 Burkholderiaceae bacterium
GTCGAACAGTGCCCGGCCCTGTCCGTCGAGCACGAACACCCGGGTCCAGCTCGCAGGGGTTTGCTGTCCGAGCAGCCGCGGCAGGTCGGACAGTGCGGCGGTGTCCAGCGACGGACCCGCGAGGGCAGGCGACTGTGCGAGGCGGGCGAGCGCCAGCCCTGACTGACCGACATCCCGTTCGATCGCCGAGGCCAGGGCGCCGGATCTGGCCAGCAGCGCCGCCTCCATTGCCGAACTGCGTTCACGCTGGCCATGGAGGGTCTGCCAGATGAGCAGCGCAGCCAGCGGAAGCGTCGCGAGCAGCACTGCCGCCACAAGATGGGCACGCAGCGACGCACGCAGCGAGCGCAGGCGCCAGAGCATGAATCGGGAAGACATCATGCCCTCGGCCCCTGCAGCGCAGTGACTTGTGAACGCCTGGAAGGAAGCCTCATCACGCACCATCGACCGACGACGGAACGGCTGCGCTGCGGCGACGGCGCTCGACGGGTGGAATCTTGAGCATCTGCCGATACTTGGTGACCGTGCGACGTGCAACCGTCAATCCCTGGCTGACCAGGCGCTGCGCGATCTCGACGTCGGACAAGGGATTCGCTTCGTCTTCCGAGTCGATGAGCTCCTTGACGACCCCGCGGATGGCGACCGCCGAGCATGCGCCGCCGTTGGCCAGCGGCATCGAGCGGGAGAAGAAGTACTTGAGCTCGAACACGCCCGTCGGTGTCGCCATGTACTTGTTGTTCGTCACCCGGCAGACGGTCGACTCATGCAGGCCGACCTTGTCCGCGACTTCGCGCAGGCCCAACGGCTTCATCGCCAGAGGACCGTACTCGAAGAACAGGTGCTGACGACGCAGGATCTCTTCCGAGACCGCGAGGATGGTCGAGAAGCGCTGCTCGACATTGCGCACCGCCCAGCGTGCCTCCTGCAGGTGACTGGCAAGCTGGCCGTGGCAGGCTTCGCGATGCTCGCGGAACAGTTCGGCATAGGCCTGGTTCAGCCGCACCTTCGGGACGACGGCCGAGTTCAATGCCACGGTCCAGCGCCCGCGGATCTTGCGCACGATGACGTCGGGCACGATGAATTGAACTTCCGGGCGACCATGCCGCCAGCCGGGCCGCGGGTCCAGACGACGGATGGCCGCGCAGGCCGCCTCGATCTCGGTCTGCTCGCGCCCCAGAGCGCGGGCCAGGCCCGGAAGGTCGCGTTGCGCAAGACGGTCGAGGTGCCCGGCCACGATGGCGCTCGCAAGCTCGCGCTGCGCCGCCGGCAGCTGGCGCAACTGCAGCGTCAGGCACTCGCCGACGTCGCGTGCGCCGACGCCTGCAGGTTCGAACGACTGCACCAGCTTCAGCGCCGTGCTCATCTCCGAAGCGTCCGGGTGCGGATCCAGATCGACCAGTGCCGCGATTTCATCAAGGCTGGTTCGCAGATAGCCGTCGTCGTCGAGCGACTCGACGATCGCGCACACCAGCGTGTGATCCCGCGCCGACAGGGGCAACGTGTTCGCCTGGCCGCGCAGCTGATCGCGCAGCCCCACCTGCGAATGCACAAGATCCAGGGCCGTCACCGTGGACGGCGCACCGGGTTCGCGGGTCGTCGTCGAGGCATTGAGCCAGTCCCGATCCGAGCCGAGGTCATCAGCGGATTCGGTCGCCACGTCGCTGGCCGGCGGGGCCGCGACTTCCGCGTCGGATGTTCCGGTGGAGGACCACAGCGCTTCGCTGACAGGCACCGTCTGCTCGCCGGTGCTTTCCACTTCGAGGAACGGGTTCTTGCTCATCACTTCCTGCAGTTCCTGCTCGTAGTCGAGCGAAGAAAGCTGCAGAAGACGGACCGCATACTGCAGTCGCGGAGTCAGGGTCTGCGACTGCTTGGCATCGAATTTCAACAGTGGTGCGTTCATGAGTGGCGCC
This sequence comes from Burkholderiaceae bacterium, assembly GCA_035401985.1. GTDB lineage: Bacteria > Pseudomonadota > Gammaproteobacteria > Burkholderiales > Burkholderiaceae_E > Quisquiliibacterium. Next base: position 1,914 of record DAONCJ010000002.1, read on the forward strand.
ATGACAGTGGAGTCACGCCAAGACGCAAGATCCATGCCGGGCTGTTTGGCAACGCACGGGCCGGTGCTTCACTCTGGGAACCGATTTCGCGGAACATCGGGGGACCCGTCCAGGCGCAATAATTGCCGCAAGTTCTGCGCCCGAGTCGGGCTCCGGCGACAACGTGATGGCGTTTGCGCCGGCACGGCGGATGTTCCACGTCGCTGCGCGGTTTCGCTCAAATGGACGAGGCCTCAACCGAGGGGCCCCGAAACGGAGCCCCTCGGCTGAGGCCTTCACACGCAACGCAGGCCAGGCCCGCCGATGAAGCGGGCCGGCGTCTTGTGTTACTGCCAGTCGACTCCGTAGTAGCCGTTGACGCGCTGCCCGTAGTCGCGGTTGTAATCCGGTGGCGAGTCAACGGTGTATCGGGGTGCGCCCTCCAGCTTCGCCTTGTCGAGCGGCACGACGTAGCCTTCTTTCTCGGTGTCGTACTTCAGAACGTTCCACGGCAGAGGGTAGCGGTCGGTGCCCATGCCAAGGAATCCGCCGAACTCGAGGACGGCGTAGCGCACCTGGCCGGAACGCTTGTCGATCATCAGGTCGTCGATCGAGCCGAGCTTGTCGCCGGCCGTGTTGTACACGGCGGTGCCTTCCACGCGTTCCGAAGAGATGATGTCGCTGGAAGACGTGGTGGCGGTGGTCTGATAGTTCATGGATGTCTCCTTGGAGAAGAACGGTGCACGAACAGAGGGAACGGGCCTGCAGCCGGTTTCCCCTGGGCGAAGGGGCAGTTTGCGCACGACGCGCTTCCCGCTGAATCGGCCGGACTGCCGACCGTCTGTAGGACCTCGAGCCCTGCGAACTTCGGCATGTTGATTGCCGTCGGGGCGCATCGTCCTCCGGAGCCGCCGCATGATCACATTGGGCATCAACGCTGCCTTCCACGATTCGTCCGCTGTCCTTGTGATCGACGGACTCGTGGTCGCAGCCGCTGAAGAAGAACGCTTCACGCGGATCAAGCACGCCAAGCGCCCCCTGCCCTTCAGCGCCTGGGAACTGCCCTATCACGCGATCGACTACTGCCTGGCCGCTGCCGGCGCTGTTCTGGCCCAGGTCGACCACGTCGCCTACAGCTTCGATCCGCAGCACTTTCTGGCGGGCCGCGCCGAGGGCGAGGACATCACCCTGCCCCTGCAGCCCTCCGCCCGGCCGGACCCGCGCTGGGAAAGTCCGTGGGACCCTCTCTTCGCGGTGTACACGCTGAATGCGCCGCGACAGCTGGCCGACGGTGCGCCCCATCATCTGAAGGCGCGCTTCGCCGGCGTGCGGCACGACGGTCCGTACCGCTTTCACTTCATCGACCATCACCTGTCGCATCAGGCCAGCGCCTTCCTGGCGGGGCCCTTCGATCATTGCGCCGTGATGACGCTGGACGGTCGCGGCGAGCAGGCGAGCACGACCTACGGGCACTATGCCGACGGACGCTATCGGTCGCTGGGCGAGGTCCGCGTGCCGCATTCGCTGGGACTGCTGTTCGAGCGGGTGACGACACACCTGGGCTTTCTGCACTCGAGCGACGAGTACAAGGTGCTCGCGCTGGCAGCGCTGGGCAAGCCACGGTTCTTCAACACGATGGCCCGCCACGTGGTCGTCGGTGACGGCGGCGATTACAGGATCGACCCGCTGGATCTGGTGGCGATGGCGGGCCCGCCGCGCCAGAAGGGCGCAGCGCTCGAGCAGGCCCATTACGACCTCGCCGCCTCGCTGCAGGCGCTGCTGGAAGACACGGTCCTGAAGCTGGCCCGCTGGTTGCGCCAGGCCACAGGCGAATCGCGGCTCGCCATGGCGGGCGGTGTCGCGCTCAATTGCGTGATGAACGCGCGCCTGCGCGACGCCGGCATCTTCGATGAAGTGTGGGTGCAGCCGGCCGCCGGCGACGCCGGCACGGCCCTGGGGGCGGCACTGTGGGTCGACGCCTGCCAGCGCGCCTACCCGCAGCTGGATCCGCGAGCGGCCGCATCGGGCCATCTGGCGCCGCGGCGCTGGCAGATGGACCACGCCTACCTGGGTCCTGCGCAGACCGACGACGAGATCGAGGCGCTGCTGCGGTGGGCCGGCCTTTCCTACCGGAAAGTCGACGACGTGCCGGAGACCGCGGCGGTGCTGCTGGCCCAGGGCCGCATTCTGGGCTGGCATCAGGGGGCGATGGAGTTCGGGCCCCGCGCACTCGGTGCGCGCTCGATCCTGGCCTCTCCCCTGCAGCCGCAGATGCAGGCGCGCATCAACGAACTGAAGGACCGCGAAGATTTCAGGCCCGTGGCCCCCGCGGTGCCTGAAGAAGATCTGGCGGAGTGGTTTTCGCCGGCGGGCGCCAACCGGGGCCGCTCGCCCTTCATGCTGTTCGTCTACGACGTGCTGCCCGAGCAGGCGCTGCGCATTCCCGCGGCCTGCCATGCCGACCTCAGTGCGCGCGTCCAGACGGTATCGCGTCAGACCAACCCGCGATTTCACGCCTTGCTCAAGGCCTTCGGTGCGCGGACCGGCGTGCCGGTGCTGATCAACACCTCGTTCAACGTCCGCGGCGAACCGGTGGTGTGCACGGCCCGCGATGCGATCGAAGCCTTCTATGGCACGCCGATCGATGCGCTGATGATCGGCAATCTGCTGCTGGAAAAGCAACGGTGAACAGTCCCGCTCTGCCACAGATCAGCGTGGTGGTTCCCACCTACCGGCGCCCCGACCTGCTGCGCCGCTGCGTGGGGGCGCTGCTGGCGCAAAGCCTCGGACCGGCTAACTTCGAAGTCATCGTTGTCGACGACGGCCACGATGACGCGACCCGGGCGGCGTTCGATGCGATGGCTCGCGAAGCGCACGACTACTGTCTGCGGTATCTGCGCCCGGCCCGCGGGCGGGGCCCGGCGGTTGCGCGCAACTGCGGCTGGCTGGGCGCGCGCTCCCACCTGATCGCGTTCACCGACGACGACACGATCCCCGCCCACGACTGGCTGGCCACCGGGCTGCGCGCGATGTCCGACTCGAGCTGCGTGGCTCTTGCCGGGCGGGTCGTGGTTCCGCCCGCAACGGGCAACCCCGACGACCCGCCCACCGACCATGAACGGATGACCCAGGGCCTGGCGAGCGCCGTCTTCGTCACGGCCAACGCCTTCGTCAGGCGCGCGGCACTGGAACGGGTCGGTGGATTCGATGAGCGGTTCCGCCGGGCGTGGCGTGAAGATTCCGATCTGCAATTTCGTCTTCAACGCGATGTCGGCGATGTCGGGCGCTGCGACGATGCCGTGGTGGTGCACCCGGTCCGCCGCGAGCGCTGGGGCGCCTCGTTGCGCCAGCAGAAGAACGTGTTCTACGACGCGCTGCTTTATCGCGAGCATCCGCAGCGCTACCGCGCTGAACTGCGCCCGCGGCCGCCGTGGAACTACCATCTGATCGTGCTGTTCACCGCGGGCGCTGGCGCATTGGCGTTCGCCGGCCGGCCTGCGGCGGCGCTCGGGAGCCTGAGCGCCGCCCTGGTGCTCGTGGGCCTGTTTGCCCGCAAGCGCCTGAACGGGACGGCGCGCACGCCCTCGCATGTGGCGGAGATGCTGGCGACCTCCGCATTGATTCCATTCCTGTCGGTCTACTGGCGTCTGCGCGGCGCCTGGCACTTTCGGGTCTGGTTCCCCTGAGTGCTCACACCATGGCGGGCAACAGCTGCCGGAAGTAGGCGATCGTCCTGGCGAGCCCGTCGCGCAAGCTGACCGTCGGCTCCCATTTCAGCAATGTCTGGGCCAGGGTGATGTCCGGGCACCGCTGCTTGGGGTCGTCGGTGGGCAGGGGTTCGTGGCACAGCTCCGAGGTCGATCCGGTCAGTTCGATCACCAGTTCGGCAATGGCGCGGATGGTCATCTCGTGCGGATTGCCGATGTTGACCGGACCCGTGCAACTGGCAGGCGAATGCATCATGCGCACCAGCGCATCGACCGTGTCGTCGACATGGCAGAACGCCCGGGTCTGGGAGCCGTCGCCGTACAGCGCGATGGGCTCGCCGCGCAGGGCCTGCACGATGAAGTTCGACACCACGCGGCCGTCGGCGGGGTGCATGCGGGGACCATAGGTGTTGAAGATCCGCACGACCTTCACCTGCAGGCCGTGCTGCCGGTGATAGTCCATGAACAGCGTCTCGGCGCAACGCTTGCCTTCGTCGTAACAGGCGCGCGGCCCGATCGGGTTCACATGTCCCCAGTAGTCCTCGCGCTGCGGATGCACCACCGGGTCGCCATACACCTCGCTGGTCGATGCCTGCAGGATCGGCACCTTCAGGCGTTTGGCCAGTCCCAGGAGGTTGATCGCTCCGTGCACACTGGTCTTGGTTGTCTGCACCGGATCCAGCTGGTAGTGGACCGGCGATGCGGGGCACGCGAGGTTGAAGATGCCGTCACATTCCACGTAAAGCGGAAACGTCACATCGTGACGCAACACCTCGAACCGGGGGTGGTCCAGCAGGTGGGCGATGTGCTGGCGCGAGCCGGTGTAGAAATTGTCGACGCACAGCACTTCGTTGCCCTCGGCAATCAGCCGTTCGCACAGATGCGACCCGATGAACCCCGCACCCCCCGTCACCAGAAGGCGGTTGCCGTGAAGGGCGCTTATTGGACTCTTCTGCACACTGGCGGAGGCGATCGGCATGGCGGACCCTCATTGACTGCGACGCTTGTGTCACAGCAAGCGTCGCGCCCGACGCGCCTCGTTCGGACGGCCGCCGGGCGGACGCAGACCGACCCGTCAGGACGCCAGGCCCTTGAAGGGGCGCCAGTGCCCCGGACGCTGTGCCAGGCGGTCCGCCACCACCTTCAGCACCTGCGGGTTCCAGCCCATGCCCAGGTGGCTGCCCTGTACGGCCACGTCCTCGACATGGCGCGCCGGCCGGTCGTGGCGACACGCCTGCCATGCAACCACTCCGTCGCTGCGGCTGTAGATCGAGGTGGTCGGCACGCCGGGCGGGGTCGCGAGGCGTTGCCGCAAAGACCGGCTCAAACGGGCCGGCTTGCCGCTGAGGACGCGATACACCCATCCGGCATGCGTCTGCGCGGGCGTGCCGTTGAACGGCGTGCCGATGGTGATCACCTGGCGCACGTCCATGCCATCGAGCTTCGCGAGCTCGCGGGCATAGATGCCGCCCAGGCTCCAGCCGATCAGCGTCGGCGGCTCGTCGAAGCCGTCAAGCAGAGCGCGGACATCGCCGGCAAGGCTCTCAAGCCAGGCGTCGACATCGCCTCGCGGGCCGGTGTTCCAGCCGCGGCCCCAGTCCATCGCCGCATAGCCCAGGCGCAGGCAGTGCGAACGCAGCGGGGCTACAGCATGTCCGTCGCTGGCCAGACCGGGAAAGATGATGACCGGATGACCGTCACCCTTCGGATGATCCGCCTGGGATGCCAGTCGATGGGAGACGTATTCGCCGGCGGCGCGCAGGGCCTCGGTGCTCAGCAGTGACAGCGGAGGACGAGGGGCGCGGCGGGCGCGCAGGGCGGGGGTTCGTTGTGCATGTTCCATTCCCCCATGCTGATGCCCTGGCCCTCGTCCGAGGATCGGCCGGCCGCGTGTGCCTGCGTAGGACGGACGCTCCCGTCCGATGCGGACCGGACCTGCTCAATCCTCCTCGTCGAGGGCGTCCAGCTCGTCCTGGAGCGAGGCGCGGCGCTCGCGGGCCTGGCGCCCCAGTTCCACGAGATCGACCGTCGAATGCTCCAGCTCATGCAGCAGGAAGGCCTCCTCTTCGACCAGATGGTGACGGACATACTCGCCCAGCACGCTGACATGGGCATCGAAGAGCGCGTCGTCAGGCTCGAGCAGGCCGATCTCATCGATCAGGGCGCGCGCGGCGGCGTGTTCGACCTCGGCTTCGGCCAGCGCACGACGGCAGGCCGGCAGCGCCCTCAGCGCCGGATAGACCACTTCTTCCTCGACCACTGCATGCATGGCGACCGCAAGGCAGGCGCGCACCGCCAGTTCATGGCGTCGCTGTGCAGGAGCGCCCTGCGCCAGCAGGTCTTCATAAAGATCGAACAGCTGTCGTATTTCGGCGTGCTCGGCCTGCAGGAGCCGCACAAGATTGATGGGGGCGGCCTGAGGAAGACCGATCTTGCTGATGGAGTCGGAAGACGGTGTGCTGTACATGCTGGCGCCTGAGGGGAGAAGGGAAATCTGGCCAGGGCAATTGGTGTGCCCGAGGACGGCCGCGACGTATCGGGAACTGTTGAACGGTCGTCCGCACTGCGGCAGGCATACGGGTTGCTGCCCGATGGCATGCCGGCAAATCGCCGGCCGAACCCATCTCACGCCTAGGAGCACACAGATGTCATTGATCAGATGGACCCTTGCCATGGCCGGCACCGCGATGGGGCTGCGCTACATGTCCAACCGCCACCGCAGCCGGATGGCAGGCGCAGGAAAAGGCTCTTCGGGCAGCGCCGAAAATTCGGACCGGGACAACGACAGCGTCTGGTCGTCAGCGCAAAGCGGAAATAACGGGACGAGCGGACTCGGCGGCTCGAGCGGGAGCAGCGGCCTGGGTGGGACAAGCGGCTCGAGCGGGTCAAGCGGCTCGAGCGGGTCAAGCGGGTCAAGCGGTACCAGCGGCCTCAGCGGGAGCAGCAGCGGCATGAGCGGCAGCAGCAGCGGGTCTGGCGGGTCGAGCGGGGCAACCGGCTCGAGCGGCGGCAGTGGGATGTCCCGCGGCAGCGGGCTGAGCAGCGGCAGCGGCATGAGCACGGATCGCGGCGGCATGAGCGGCAGCAGCGTGAGCGGCACCGGTGTCGGGCGCGACGACTCGCCTTCAACTGGCGGTGTGCTGCTGACCGGCAATCCCTCCGGGCGCGTCTGATCGACTTTGCGCAGGCCGCGCGGTGATTCGCCGGCGGCCTGCGCTGGCCTAGTCGGTTTCGAGACAAACCGCCTGCCGCCGCCGAGTGGCAGGAGCTCCCCGCCAGCTCGTTTGCTGGCGCTGCATGGGCGCGGGCGGAACGCTCTGCGGATCCACCCGCGGAGCGTGTTCACCGGGCAGGCTGGGCTCCGTCACCGGCGGCTCTGCGGGTTCAGGATGGGGCGCGGGAGGCGGCTGGGATGGGGCCGGCCCCGGAACGGGAGTCGGCGCATGGGCTCTCGCCTGCCCGCAACCCATAGGCCACCGCTCAGCGACGGTTCTTCTGCTTGAGGCTGGCATTGACCGTCTCCGTCAATTTCAGGTGCTCCTGCAGGGTCGGCAGCGTCTTCTGCGCAAAAGCCTTCAGATCGGCGTTGTCGCCGGACCGCGCCTCCTTCTCGAACAGCGACACAGCCTTGCGATGGTCGCTCACCATCTGCGCCATGTAGAGCCGGTCGAATTTGTCTCCCTGCAGCTTGGCCATGTTGTCGTGCATCCGCTGCTGCGCACGGCTCGGGCCTGAGGGCAGCTTGATGCCTTTCGCCTGCGCCAGCGAGGTCAGCTCTTCGTTCGCCTTGCTGTGATCCGCGACCATGCGCTCACCGTGCCGGCGGACTTCGGGGTTCGACGCGCGCTGCTGAGCGAGCTTGCCCATCTGCACTTCGGCCATGCCCGACTCGGCGGCGTCTTCGACGAAGCTGCGGTCCTGGCGCGCGAGGCGGCCGGTCTGCCCCGCCGCCGTACCGGCGTTATTTCGTGCCGTGGTCGGGGAGCCGGGGCTAGTAGGGGGTGTGGTGATCGTTCCCGTGGCCGCAGGTGACTGGGGTGCGGTCGGCGTGGACGTGGTCTGGGCCTGGACCGAGACCATGCCAGTGGCCAGCGCCAGGGCGATCGCGAGACGTCGAGGATGACGTATGGACATGATGAGGAATCCTTGAAGAGAGTGGGTGCCCCCTGTCCGGCAATCGCCGTGCGCGGGGCGCTCGCTTGCAGGACCCCTCCGGCGCCTGGGCGGGGAACATTCCGATGGGTCCCGCTCGGCCGCCGGCGCTCTAATCCCCGTCGGCATCGGGCCGGAAGCCAAGCGCCTTCATGGGCTCGCGCAACGACTGACGCGTGACGGCCATTGCCTGCCACGCATCGACATGCGGGCCCTCCAGGCGGGACACCGCGTCGGACACCGTCCACTGCGCGGCGCCCTTCACCTGGTCCAGCTCTCCCCAGACCAGCGGCATCGAGACGCCCAGACCCGGCCTGGCGCGGGGAGACCACGCGGCCACTGTCGTAGCGCCCTCGCCGTTGCGAAGGTAGTCGACGAAGATGCGGCCACGCCGGTTGGCCGGCCCGCTCCTGGCGACGAATCGCTTGGGCGCAGTGCTGGCCAGATGCTGCACGATGGCCCGAGCGAACCCCTTAACGACGTCGAACCGCCACCGCGCGGCCAGGGGCACGACCACGTGCAGGCCCTTGCCCCCGCTCGTCTTCAGCCAGCTTTGCAGCCCGAGTTCGTCGAGCAGCGCATGGATCAGGACGGCTCCTTCCTGCAAGGCCCGCCACGGGACGCCTTCGCCCGGGTCGAGATCGAAGACCATGCGGTCGGGTTTGTCGATATGAAGGTTTCGCGCATTCCAGGGGTGGAACTCCAGCACATTCATCTGCGCCGCGCCCTGCAGTGCGGCACGGCTGCTCAATTCCATCAGGGGTGCGTGGTTCGGCCACAAGTCCGCCGGCAATTCCCGGGCGCCCGGGATGGGCGCATCGCCACCATGCTTCTGGAAGAAGACCTGCCCGCCCACCCCGGCCGGCGCGCGCAGCACCGCCGCCGCCCGGCCGCGCAGTTCGCTCAGCAGACGGTCGCTGACCGCATCGAGGTATTGCGCCACCTGTTCTTTCGTGGTGCCCGACTGCGCGTCCACCACACGTTCAGGGTGCGTGAGGCGCACCGCACGCCGGCGAGACGGCGGCGCCGATGGGGGCGGTGCCGAAGGCGGTGGCGCTGAAGGTGGTGGCGCTGAAGGTGGGGATGCAGAAGATGGCGCGCTCGGCGTCCAGGCGCTGAAGCCGACCTCCGCCAGCTGGACCGGGCGCAGCCAATGTCTCCCCTCGCCCGCTGGCGAAGGGCCGCGCCGCGAGCTCTGGCGCGAAGCGTCGAAGGGAGACTCCGCAGCCTGCAGCCTCTGCAATTTGTGCAGCAGTTTTTGCGCCTCGCCGCGTGTCCAGCCGGTTCCGCCACTTCCTGCGCTGCGCAGGCGCCCCTGCTCGTCATGCAGGCCCAGCAGCAGACTGCCGATCGCCGTGGGATCGTCGCTGCGCAGGCTGTAGCCGGCCAGCACGAACTCCTGTCGAAGCTGGCACTTGAGCTTCAGCCAGCTCGGGCTGCGTGTCGACCGGTAGACGGCGTCCTCGCGTTTGGCGATCAGCCCCTCGCGCCGCGCCTCGCAGGCTTCACCGAGAAGTTTCGTGGCGACCGATTCACCGGCTTCGCCTTTGCCCCGAGCGTCGAAGGCGTTTTGCAGCCGGTTGAAGTCAGGTCGCCCGTCGGGGTCCCGCACGACAATCTCGCCGTCCAGCCAAGCGCTGCTCAAGCCCAGTGCCGCGATGCCTTGCACCAGCCCCGGCAGCCGGTGGCCCCGCAGTACGCCCTTCCCGTTGCTTGGTGGCATGCAGGCCGACGGCAAGCCGCGGACCCGGCCCACCGCTGTCGACTTCAACGCGCTCCCGCGAGGCCGTCCGGCGAGCCGCGCGGCACCCGCCTTGCCATGGGCGAAGGGAATCGCTGATTCCCACACGAAGGAAACGCATGAACCCCAAACAGCCCCGCGCATCGGCCGACGTGCCGCCCCGACAGGACAGCGGCGCCGACCCGTCTGGCGAGGCATCGACCGACCGCGCGAACCGCAGGGGGGCCGACCCGCACCCCCCGGGGCGGCCTGGCCCGCTGGTGATCAACACGCCGGCCGGGGAGGCCGGGCCCAGCCTGACCCCCGACGAAGACCCGGACCTTCGCCTGCCGCACGAGCACGATCAATCGCCCAGGGACAACGTGGCCCATTCGCCCAACCCGGTCGTCAAGCAGGCGGCCAAGGATCTCGAGGCCGGTCAGGTCGACACGGACCTGCGCAACATCCCCACCCAGGATGGCGACCGCCGCAAGGCCCTGCTCAAGCCAGATCGGTGATTTTCGACACCGCCCAGTGCAGACCGGGCACGTCGGTTGCCATCAGCGCGCATCGCGTCCTCAGAAGGATTGACCGCTCATGTTCGCCGAAAGGTGCCCGGCCCCCTGCGGCCGTGCTCGTCCTCGACTCCGGGCGGCTGCCCCGTTCCTGTCATGAGCGCCTGTCCCATCATCGACGCCCACCTGCACTGCACCGGCCAGGAGAATGCCGACGACATCCTGCGTGCCCTGGACGAAGCCGATGTCGATGTGGCCGTGCTGCTCGCGCCCTTCCTGTCCGACGGCTACTCGATGCACGACGCGGCGTCGCTGCGCCGCGCCAACGCCTATCTGGCCCGCCTGGTGCGGGGACACGGCGATCGTCTGGTCGGCATGGCGGTGGTGAACCCGAGTCTGCCCGGCGCCCCGCAGGACCTTCGCGCTGCGATCGACGACGGTCTCACCGGGTCCAAGATGGTCCCCAGCGGCTGGTACCCGCACGACGACCGTGTTCAGCCGACCTTTGCAGTGGCATCCGAACTCGCCCTGCCTCTGCTGTTCCACAGCGGAATCTTCATCGACGGGCGCTCCAGCCGCTTCTGCCGGCCGGCCGAATTCGAGGTGCTGCGGGACCATCCGGGCGCCCGCGTGGTTCTGGCCCATCTGTCCTGGCCGTGGACCGACGAAGCGATCGCTCTTGGGCTGATCGACCGCATCCACGGAGTGCCCGATGCGAACGCCGCCTTCCGCTTCGATCTGTCGTTCGGCCCTCCACCCCCGTATCGGCTGGAAGTGCTGAGACGGGCCTTCGAGGTCCTGGGAGCCGGCCTGCTGCAGTTCGGCAGTGACTGCTTCCTGCCCTGCCCCGGCGCCCAGATCGCCGAACGTCGAGGCTGGCTGGAGGCTCTGCTCGACGAGTTGGAGATCAGCCCCGCGGACCGTGCGCAGGTGATGGGTGGCACAGCCGCCTCATGGCTGCGCCGGCCGCTCGACGGCAATGCTTCGCGCCAGGCAGGCACCCGATCGAGCACCGCGCCCACAGGCCACGCCGCAAAACCGCCTTCTTCGTCTTACTCACTCCTTGGCCTCGCACCATCGGCCCGTGGCTGGCTGACTCAGCCAGGCGGGCGCTTGCTGCAGTGCTGCTGACCGCCATGAAAAATCCCGTCTCCACTTCGCTGACCTCCCGGCCGATCTCCGATTCCGACGAACGCATCCATGTCCTGCAGGTGGTCGGCAACGCCATCGTGGGTGGCATGGAACGCTGGGTCGAGCGCCTTGTCGCGCGTCTGCCGCCCACGCAGTTCCGTGTCACTTCGGTGTGTCCGTTCGAAAGCCCGTTCGCCGACCGGTTGCGAGCCGCCGGCTGCGAAGTGATCGTCACCCCGATGCCCGAGGACATGCCCTGGTCTTCGGTGCAGTCGGTCGTCTCCGTCGTGCGAGCCTGTTCCATCGACGTCCTGCACGCGCACCTGCCAAACGCTCACGTTCTGGCGGGGCTGGCGGGGCGACTGGCCGGCAGGCCCGTCGTCAGCACCATTCACGGCCGGCAGCTTTCGTTGACCGATCTCGAGATGCACCGTGCGGTAGGCAGCCACATCAGCGTTGTCTGCCGTCAGAGTTACTTCCATGCGCTCGGCGTTGGGGTCGATCCCGGCCTGCTGAGCTGCGACCCCAACGGAGTCGACACCCAGCTTTTCTGCCCGGGGCCTCGCGGCGGCCTGCGGGCATCGCTTGGCCTGGCCGAAGAGGCGCCGTTGATCGGCATGGTGGGCCGCATGTCACCCGAGAAGGGCCCGGAGGTGTTCGTTCGCGCGTCGCTGCTGCTGCACAGCCTGCGTCCCGAGGCCCACATGGTGATGGTCGGCGATGGCCCGATGGAAGCCCAGGTGCGCCGGATGCTGAGCGAATACGGGATTCATGAGCATGTGCACCTGCTGGGTCTTCGCGACGACATGCCCTCGCTTTATCGTGAACTCGATGTGCTCGTCAGCAGCTCGCACAGCGAAGCCATGCCACTGGCATTGATGGAGGCGATGGCCACGGGTCTGCCGGTCGTGGCCACCCGGGTGGGCGGCGTCCCCGACATGGTCGAGCACGGCCAGACGGGCTGGCTGACCGGACCGGGCGACTTCCAGGACATCGCCTCGCGCTGCAACGGGTTGCTCGGCGACACCGTATTGCGCAAGCGGATGGGCGAACGGGCCCGTACCCGGGCGGCCCAGCGGATGTCGCTGGACGACAGCATCGGGCGAGCCGCCGCGCTGCTGCAGCGCCTGGCACGCCCCGCGAGCACGCTGCTTCGACCCGTCGCGGCCCCCCAGCACCGTGGCGCCTGACGGACCGGCCGGCGGGCCCGGGGCGGACCAGGCGGCCATCAGAACGCCTCTGGCATACTCTCCGCTCGGCCGGATCCGCACGGTGGCCGACCGCACTCCCGGCGCCGTCATGTCGACTACCGTCCGAGCCCGTTTGCAGCTGATGATGATGGCCGTGCTGCTGCCAGGACTGGCCGCCGCGCTGTTTGTCGTCGCCCGCACCTACCAGGGCGAACGCGATGCGGTGCAGGGCAATCTGCGCAGCAGTGCACTGGCCATCTCACAGGTGATCGATCGCGAGCTGGCGCGCCGGCGCGACATCGCCGAATCGATCGCCACGTCGCACATCCTGTCGCGTGAACCGGCCGACGACCCCGATCTGATCTTCATGCACGGCTGGTGCAGCCGCACCGCTGAGCGGCTTGGTGGCTGGGTCGAACTGCGTTCGGCCACCCACATGCTGCTGGACACACGAACGCCCGCCGGCACCCCGCCACGCCCGCTCGCCCCGAGCGAACGCCACGGGCTGTCCTCGTCGCCGCAGATCCTGCCGATGGTGGTCGGTGCCAATGGGGTGGATCGACCGGCGCTCGTGGTCCACCCGGTCCAGCATGCCAAAGGCGAACTGCTGAACCTGATCATCACCATGCCCCCCGATGCCGTCCAGCGCATCGTCGACGTGCAGCGCCTGCCGGAAAAATGGGTCGGCACGGTGATGGACAACGGCATGCGGGTCATCGCCCGCTTCCCGGGAGGCGACAAGTATGTCGGCCGCATGGCCACCCCCGACCTGCAGTCGCGACTCAAGAACGAGGCCGAAGGCGACTTCACCTCGGTCACGCTCGACGGAATCGCAGTGCACGGCTACTTCAGCCAGACGCCCCAGGGCTGGTCCTATGTGACGGCCGCGCCGCGCGGAGAACTGATCGGCGAAGTGCCGGCACCGGTGGTTCAGGTGGTGGTCGGCTCGCTGCTCCTGCTCGCGCTGGCTGCAGCGTCGGCCCTGTGGGTGGGTCGGCGCATTGCGCGCGCGGCGGACTCCCTGAAGGTGGCGGCCAATGCGCTCCAGGCCGGCGTGCCGGTCCTCGCGCCCGAGCCCACCGGGGTTACCGAATTCGATGCGATCGGCGAGACGCTTGCCGTCGCGTCGCGCGAACTGGCCGGCGCTCGTCAGGAGCTCGAACGCCAGGTCGCCAGCGCAGTGGCCCGCACACGCCAGGCCGAACAGCGGGCGGCGCAGGTTCAGCGGATCACCGCCCTGGGCCGGCTCACCGGTGGCGTGGCCCACGACTTCAACAATCTGCTGGGCGTCATCAGCAACAGCGCGCACCTCATCGAGCGGCATGCCGAGCAGACCCCGGCCCTGCGGATGCCGGTGGCGGTCACGCTGCGCGCCGTCGAGACAGGCAGCCACCTGTCGCAGCAGCTGCTGCGCTTCGGCGGCCATCAGGCCGTCGCGCCCCGACCGGTCGAGCTGGCCCATTACCTTCCGGAGATGAGCCAGCTGCTGCAGATCGTGACGCGCAAGAATATCGAAGTGACCGTCGATGTCCGGCCTGGGACTTCCGCCATCAAGGTCGACCCGAGCGAACTCGAACTGGCGCTGATCAATGTCGCGCTGAACGCCCGCGATGCCATGCCCAGGGGCGGGGTGCTGCGGGTGCAGGCCCGCAACGCCGAGCGTGACGAAGTCGAAGACCTGCCTCCGGGAAGCTACGTGCTGCTGGCGGTCAGCGACAACGGTGAAGGGCTCGACGAAGAGCTGATCAGTCATGTCTTCGAACCGTTCTTCACCACCAAGGCGGTCGGACAAGGCACCGGCCTGGGCCTGAGCCAGGTGCATGGATTCTGTGTGCAGGCCGGTGGCACGGCGCGGATGGCCAGCACCGTCGGACTTGGCAGTACCGTCACTCTGGTGCTGCCGGTGTGCGAACCGGAGGTCAAGGCCACGCCGGGAGACGCCCAGGGCTCGCCCGCCGAAGACGAGCGCTCGGTCGCTGGCGCCCGCGTGCTGCTGGTCGAGGACAACGAGGAACTGGCCGACGTCACGGTTCTGCTGCTGCAGTCGTATGGCTGCATTGTCACGCGCGCCTGCGACGCGGACGACGCCCGCAGGCAGCTCGCCGAAGATTCCCGACTGCAGGTCGTGCTGACCGATGTGGTGATGCCGGGTCAGCACAACGGGGTGGACCTGGCGCGTGAATTGCGGAAAACCAGGCCTTCACTTCCCGTGGTGCTGATCAGCGGTTACAGCGCGGCGCTCACGGGTTTGACCGGCTTTACCGTGTTGCGCAAACCCGTGAGCGCGGATGTGCTGGTCAGGGCCCTCGCCGCAGCACTCAAGGGAGTGGCACCGTCCGCAATGGACGGCACCGTCGGACGATCCCAGGGGCTGCAGCCGCTCAGCGCGGCGAACCGCGACGGAAGAGGTTGACGATCGCGAGCAGGATGATCGCGCCAACCAGCGAGACGCCCAGTGAGGCGAGGCTGAAGGTGCCATCGTTGATCGTGCCGGCGCCCACCAGAGGCGAGATGAACCAGCCGCCCAGCATCGCGCCCACGATGCCGACAATCACGTTGAGCAGGATGCCTTGCTGGCCATCCGTCTTCATGATCATGCTGGCCACCCAACCGATCAGGCCGCCAACAACCAACCAGATGATGAAATTCATAAAGGTTCTCCGAAAAGAGTAAGGGAACGCGATCAAGGCAATGCGCATGCCTCCATGAGACACAACGCAGCGCGGCATGATGTTTGCCTTCGACAAGCACCTTCGCCAGATGCCTTGTCCGATGATGTCGACCAGCCAGCGATTCCGAATTCCTTCCGTGGTGCGGATCCTGCGATGAACGCGGTCCCGGGTCTGCAATCCTCCTCGTACCTGGAGATTCCGCCGCCGCTGGCGTCGGTGCGGCGCGTCGTGGTCCTGCGCGCTCTGATGCTCGGCGACATGC
Organism: Burkholderiaceae bacterium; assembly: GCA_035401985.1. Lineage (GTDB taxonomy): Bacteria > Pseudomonadota > Gammaproteobacteria > Burkholderiales > Burkholderiaceae_E > Quisquiliibacterium. Next base: position 17,242 of record DAONCJ010000002.1, read on the forward strand.
TGTGCGCCACACCCGCGCTGCGCGCATTGCGGGCGGGGATGCCAAGCGCGCACATCACGCTGATCGGCCAGCCCTCGGTGCGGGCCCTGGCCCTGCGCCTGCCGAGCGTCGATGCGTTCGAGGAATTCCCCGGCTGGCCCGGTCTGCCCGAGCGGCGTCTAGCGAACCCGCGCGAGGTGCTCGCCTTCCTCACGCGGCTGCGCGATCAGAAGTTCGACCTGGCCGTGCAGCTGCATGGCAGTGGCAAGATCGCCAATCCGCTGATTGCGGCGTTCGGTGCGAGCATGACCGCCGGCTTCGTGCTTCCCGGAGGCTGGCATCGGCCCGGTGACGCCGAGCGCTACGTGCCCTGGCCCGAACAGGGCACGGAAGTGGAGCGGCTGTTGCGCCTGACCGACCATCTGCAGCTTGCGCGCGTGCCGGCGCCCGGCGGCGCGGGCGGCACCAGCGATCTGGAGTTTCCGCTGCGCCAGCGCGACCGCTGCGATGCCGGTGGGCTGCTGGCCGCACTCGGACTGGTCGGCCCGACGCCGCCCCTGGCTGTGGTCCATGCCGGAGCGCAGCTCGCCTCCCGCCGCTGGCCCCCGGAGCGATTCGCGCAGGTCGCTGACGCGCTGGCCGAGCGCGGTTTGAAGGTCCTGCTGACGGGTACGGAAGCCGAGCAGCCGATCACGGCTGCCGTTGCCAAGGCGATGCGCCATCGGCCCCTTGACCTGACCGGCTGCACCAGCCTGTGGACGCTCGGTGCGCTGGTTGAAAAGGCAGCGGTGGTGGTGAGCAACGACACCGGCATCTCGCACATCGCCGCGGCCTTGCGCCGGCCCAGCGTCGTGGTGGCCAACGGCAGCGACGTCTCGCGATGGGCGCCGGCCGACGCACGACGCCACCGGGTCTTCTGGCACGACCTGCCCTGCCGGCCCTGCGCCCACTCGGTGTGCCCGCATGGGCAGGCGTGCGCGCTGGCCGTCGAGGCAGGGCCGGTCATCCGTGCGGCACTCGACGCGCTGTCCGCGCCATTGCGGATCGAATCGGTGCCCGCGCCGGCAGTGCCGCGACTGCTGAGCGCGCCTTTCTCGGCGCGCGGCGGATCGCCCCGTCGATTGCGCATCCTCACCTGGCATGTGCACGGGAACTATCTGTACAACCTGACCCAGGTGCCTCACGACTTCTACCTGGTGGTCGACGCGGCCAGGTCACCCCACCGCACCGGGCGCAGCGGCTCCCTCCCCTGGGGCGATAACGTGCACGAGGCTCCGGTCGATCGGCTGGCACAAATGCCGTTCGACGTGGTCCTGTACCAGTCGCGCGGCGCATGGGAGGAAGATCGGCTGACGCTGCTGAGCGAGGCTCAGCGCGCGCTGCCCCGGATCGTCCTCGAGCACGATCCGCCCCAGCAGCACCCGACCAACACCGGGCACTGGTGTCAGGACCCGGGCGCGCTGCTGGTCCATGTGACGCCCTACAACGCGCTGATGTGGGACAACGGCGTCACGCCCGTGCGCGTCATCGATCATGGCGTGAAGCTGCTTGCCGATCCGCCGTGGACCGGGGAGTTCGCGCGCGGGCTGGTGGTTGTCAACAATCTGAAGCGGCGCGGGCGACGCCTGGGGCTGGACCTTTGGCAGGCGCTTTCGCCGGTGGTGCCGATGATGCTGGTCGGCATGGGAAGCACCGAGGCGGGAGGCGAAGGGGAAGTGCCCCAGGCGGCGCTGCCCCAGTTGATGGCATTGCACCGGTTCTTCTTTCACCCGATTCGCCACACCAGTCTGGGGCTCGCGCTGATCGAGGCGATGATGATCGGCATGCCGGTTGTCGGCCTTGCCACCACGGAACTCGTCACGGTCATCCAGAGCGGCCAGAACGGGTTCATCGACACCCGTCCCGAGCGCCTGCTGGACGCCATGCGGGCCCTGCTGACCGACCGGGGTCTGGCGCAGGCCTGGGGCCGCGCCGGCCAGCGCACCGCCCGCGAGCGCTTCGGCATCGGACGCTTCGTCGCCGACTGGCAGGAAGCCCTGCGGCAGGTGACCGACTGAGCGGACACTCGGCCTGGGCAAGGGTGACGGCGCGCGGCGCGGCAGGCCGCATGCCGTCACGTCGGCGGGCTGCCGTTGTCGCCTTCGAGCTTGTCGCCCGCGGCGGCGTATTCCTTGAGCCGGTTGTACAGCGTCTTCAGGCTGACGCCCAGCGTGGCGGCCGTGCGCTCCTTGTGATGGTGAAAATGCACCAGCGTGGCCAGGATCAGCTCGCGCTCGGCCTGCGCCATCGAGATCCCGATCGGCAGAACCACCGAGGGCACGCCCGGTGCTGGCGCGGCTGAAGCGGAAGGCGCGGGGCGCTGCGGTCCACCCAGGGGCTCGAGGGCAGGCGCTGACCCGTGCGCGCCGCCAGCCAGTGCTTCGGTCGCCTCGGCGACACCCGGCTCGACCGAATTGGCCTCGTCCAGACGCGGCAGCCATTCGCAATCGATCACCGGGCCACTGGCCATCACATACGCCCGCTGCACCACGTTGCGCAGCTCGCGCACATTGCCCGGCCATCGATAACGGCTCAGCAGAGCCAGGGCCTCCGGGCTGAAGGTCTTGGGCGTGCCTTCCTGTTCGATCATGTGCTTGAGGAAATGCGTCGCCAGCAGAGGCACGTCGGACAGCCGGTCACGAAGCGGCGGCAGTTCGATGGGAAACACATTGAGCCGATACAGGAGGTCCTCGCGCAGGCGTCCGTCGGCCACCGCCTGAAGCGGATCGCGATTGGTCGCGGCGATCACCCGCACGTCGGTCTCCTGCGTGGTCGTGGAGCCGACGCGCATATAGCGTCCGGTCTCCAGCACGCGCAGCAGCTTCACCTGGAGGTCGAGCGGCATCTCGGTGATTTCGTCGAGAAACAGCGTGCCGCCGTTGGCGCGCTCGAAGAAGCCCTGATGCATGCGGTCGGCGCCGGTGAAGCTGCCCTTCTCGTGACCGAAGATTTCGCTTTCGATCAGGTTGTGCGAGATGGCGCCGCAATTGACGGCAAGGAAAGGCTGCTTGCGCCGCCGGCTCAGATCGTGAACCGTCTGCGCGACCATCTCCTTGCCCGAACCGCTTTCGCCGGTGATGAAGACCGTGACCGCCGTGGCCGCGACGCGCGACACCTGCTCGTAGAGCCGACGCATCGGCGGGGACTTGCCCCACAGGTGCCCGAAATGGCCGTCCTCGGACACCGTCGCCGCCATGCTGGCCACTTCAGCCTTCAGAGCCTCCGGCTTCATGAACCGCGACAGCACGCCCTGCAGCTGGCGCATGTTGATCGGCTTGACGAGATAGTCGGCGGCGCCCAGGCGCAGCGCCTGAATCGACGTTTCCAGCGAAGCGTGTCCGGTCACGAGCACGACCTCGCAGCTGGCTGCGAATTGCTCGTCCTTGAAGAGTTCCATGCCGCTGCCGTCGGGCAGATGGAGGTCGAGCAGCATGATGTCGGGATGCTGCAGCGCGATCCTGCGTCGGGCATCGCGCAGCGTATTGGCCACCGCCACTGTGAAACGTTCACTGCCGATCATCTCGCGCAGCGTGAGCGCGGCATCCGGATCGTCTTCGACGATCAGCACATGGCTGACGGGAGGGGCCGCCTGGTTGGACTTCATGCGAAAGGATTCTCCTGGGGAGCCGATGTCGGAAAGGAGTTCTTGCACCAGATTTTGCGGCAATCCGGGCCCGCACCGCCATCTTCCCATGTTGCGGTGTCGACAGGCGGTCGGTGCGAGGTGGGTCAGGGCGAGCCGGGATGCGGCCTGACCGGGGTCGCCGACGGGCATGTGAGTTGCCCGACATCTCCACCAGCCCGCAGCAAGGGCTCGGTCTGAGTCATTGACCACTGAAAGGATCACGGACATGACGCAACACGACCAAAGCCGCCAAGGCGGCCATCAGGAAAACCAGCATCAGCAAGGCAGCGGCCAGAGGTCCTGGGAATCGGGCCAGCAAGGCGGCAATCAGTACGGACAATCGGGCGGCCAGCACGAGCAGAGCGGCAGCGGCCAATATGGTCAGCAGGGCGGCGGCTACGGCGGTCAGACCCACCAGGGCGGCTCCTACGGTCAACAGGGCGGCTATGGCGGTCAGGGCGGCCAAAGCCATCAGGGCAGCTACGGCGGTTCCAGCCAGCAGGGCGGATACAGCGGCCAGGGCAGCCAGGGTTCCGGCCAGCAGGGCGGCTACGGTCAGCAAGGTGGTTACGGCGGCCAGAGCCATCAGAGCAGCCAGGGCGGCTACGGCCAGCAGGGCGGCTACGGCGGACAAAGTCACGGCGCCCAAGGCGGCTATGGTCAGCAGGGCGGCTACGGCGGCCAGGGCCATCAGAGCAGCCAGGGCGGCTACGGCCAGCAGGGCGGCTATGGCGGACAAAGCCATATGGGCAGCCAGGGTGGCT
>DAONCJ010000002.1:21748-34061 GCA_035401985.1 Burkholderiaceae bacterium
TACGGCCAGCAGGGCGGCTATGGCGGACAAAGCCATATGGGCAGCCAGGGTGGCTATGGCCAGCACGATCAGGGCGGAATGGGCGGCGGTAACTACGGCGGCCAGAGCGGCATGGCCAGCGGTAGCTACGGCGGTCAGAGCAGCCAGGGCTATGGAAGCATGGGCAGCGGCCAGGGTTATGGCAGCGGCAGCATGGGCGGCCAGAGTTACGGCGGTGGCAGCATGGGCGGAAGCCAGGGCTACGGCGGTGGCATGGGCGGCCAGAGCCACAGCAGCGGCAGCATGGGCGGCGGCGGCCAAAGCTACGGTGGCATGGGCGCAAGCTCGGGCTACGGCGGCATGGGCGGCTCCCAGGGGTACGGCAGCGGCGGCATGAGTGGCAGCCAGGGCGGTTACGGCGGCTACGGCCAGCACAGCGGCGGCTATGGCAGCCAGGACGACTTCGAGCCCGACTACCACCACTGGCGTTCGGAGCAGATGCGCAGCCTCGATGACGACTATCGCGACTGGCGCAAGGACCGCATGAAGAAGTTTTCCGACGAATTTTCGCAATGGCGAAGCGGTCGCTCGCGCGGCGGCCAGTCCGGCGGCGAATCGGGTTCGTCGGGCAGTTCGGGAATGGGCTCGTCCAGTGGCGGCAGCACCGGCTCGTCGTACGGCAGCGGCTCCGGGTCCAGCGGGTCCTCGGGCAGTGGCGGTTCGGGATCGATGGGCTCCTCGGGCGGGTCCGGTTCGAGCTCGATGGGCTCCTCGGGCGGCTCGGGTTCCAGCTCGATGGGATCGTCGGGCAGCGGCAGCTCGGGTTCGTCAGGCAGCGGCAGTTCCGGATCCAGCATGGGCTCTTCCGGAAGCGGCGGTTCGGGTTCGGGTTCGAGCATGAGCTCGGGCGGCAGCAGCGGTTCCCGCGGCAGCACCGGCTCGAGCAGTTCGAGCGGCGGCTCCGATTCGGGTGGCAGCTCAAGCAAGTCGGAATCGGGCAAGAAGTAAGCACGACGCCGTCATGGCGTAGACACGCGTATCAGTGCGATTGAGTTGGGGGTGGCGTCGAAAGGCGCCACCTTTTTTTTTTCACCCGGTCGGCGGTGAAAGTCTTGCCGCAATCAGTGCCGCCGATCGAAATCGACCCACGCGAGATCGGCAAGAGGATGCGGCACCGCGATTGCCGGATTTTCTGTCCCGGGCATTCCGCCCGGCCAAATACATTTCGGAGCCGCAACATGCCCAGCCAATCCAACCGTCGTGCCGCCACCAATGCCCGCAACGAGATCTTCGAGACGCTCAAGGAAGATCACAAGCGCGTGAAGAAGGCGTACCGCGAATTCAGCAAACTCGATCACGAAGCCGACTCCGAGCGGGCCGAAACCATCGTCCGTGAGGTGCTCGCCGATCTCGAGTTGCACAGCATGCTCGAGGAAGAGTTCCTCTATCCCGCTGCGCGCGATGCGCTTGCCGAGCCCGATCTGGTCGACGAGGCCGAAGTCGAGCACGAATCGGCGCGCATGCTGATCGAGCAGCTCAAGGAGATGGACAGCGAAGACGAAAAGTTTGCCGCCCGGTTCACGGTGCTCTGCGAATACGTGATGCACCACGTGAAGGAAGAAGAGCGCGAGATGTTCCCCCAGCTGGAACGCGCCCGGATGGACTGGGAGACGATCGCGCGCGAGATGAATGAACGCCGCGCCGAAATGGCGCCGCCCGAGGAAGAGGAAGACACGGGAGAGGAAGCCGAAACCGAAGAGGGCCGCAGCAGTGGCGGGCGCGGCGCCAAGGGAGGACGTGGCGGCCGGTCGTCGAGCGGCGAAAGCCGGTCCGGTGGCGAAAGCCGCGCCCGGGGCGGCGCTGTGGAAGCCATGGGTGCCGAGCCTGGCGAGGCGACCACCAGCCGGCGCATCTGACGCAGTCTGGCCAGGCGGCGCCTGGCCAGACCTTTGTTCAGATCATGGGCGGGTCGGTTTCCCGCTCGAAATGGCGATGGCGTGCGAGCGCCGCAAGAAATTGCGTTGCGGCGTTGTCATTGTCGCCCGCTGCGAGGATCAGGCCCGGGTCCTGGCTGCCGTCGGGCAAGGTCGGCGAGATGCCCAGGCGCGCGAGCACCGCGGCGCCATCACCCACCAGCAGCATCGGCTTGGAGTGGCGGTACTGATCGCGGATGAACTCTCTGAGCATGCCATCGCGCTCCAGCACCGCCTGGCTGGTCGAGTCGGCCACCAGGACCATCGCATCCCACAAGACGGAAGGCATCGCCTCCACCGTCGCCTCGATCTCCAGCGTATTGCCACCGGCGGTGGTCAATGTTCCGAGGCGGGCGCCGACGTGTCTGGCCATCACACCGGCATCGATCAGCGACTGATGAAGCGACATCAGCCCCATGTCTTCACAGCCCGGCGCCACCAGCAGGGCCACCCGGCGCCCGATCACAGCGTCTTCGCCAGGCCGGGCGAACAGCGAGAGCCCCGGTGACGCGGCGACTTCGCTCTCGATCTTGCGGCCCAGCGCCAGCGGCTGCGCGGGCGGCAGCGCGATCCCGAGCGAGTCGGCCACCGTCTGAGCGAGAGTCTCGTCAACGTTTCGCAAGACCGAGACCACGCGCTCACGCACCGCCGGCACGGTGACCCGCGACAGCTCGAAGCGCAAGGCTCCGAGAATGTGACGCTGCTCGACCGGTGTCTGGCTGCGCCAGAACAGCGTGGCCTGCGAGTAGTGATCGGCGAACTTCTCGGGCTTGCCGCGCACCTTGTCCTCGCGCATCGGTTCTGGGAAGGACACGAAGCCCGCACGTCCCGCCTGGAATGGGCAACCGCCCGCCAGCGAGTTGGGCTCGTAGTTCACCCGACCACGATTGATCGCCTGACGGTGGAACCCGTCGCGCTGGTTGTTGTGCACTTCGGTGACCGACGCATTGATGGGGATTTCATGGAAGTTGGGTCCACCCAGCCGCGTCAGCTGGGTGTCGACATAGCTGTGGATCCGGCCCTGCAGCAGCGGGTCGTTGCTGAAGTCGATGCCCGGCACCACATGGGCGGTGCAGAAGGCCACCTGCTCGGTCTCGGCGAAGAAGTTGTCGGGGTTGCGGTTCAGAACCATGCGCCCGACCTTCTGCAGCGGCACCAGCTCCTCGGGGACCAGCTTGGTCGCGTCGAGGATGTCGAAGGTGAAGCCTTCGGCCTGCTCCTCGGTGATGATCTGCAGCGCCAGGTCGTACTCCGGCCCGCAGCCGGCCTCGATCGATTCCCACAGATCACGGCGGTGGAAGTCGGGGTCGGCGCCATTGATCTTCACCGCCTCGTCCCAGACCAGTGAATGGGTGCCGGCCAGCGGCAGCCAGTGGAATTTGACGAACACCGACACGCCTGCGTCATTGACCATGCGGTAGGTGTTCACGCCGAAGCCCTGCATCGTGCGATAGCTGCGCGGAATTCCGCGATCGCTCATCGCCCACAAGGTGTGATGAATGCTTTCGGGCATCAGCGAGATGAAGTCCCAGAACGTGTCGTGCGCGCTGCTGGCCTGCGGCATCTGGTGGTGCGGCTCGGGCTTGACCGCGTGGACCAGATCGGGAAACTTCATCGCGTCCTGGATGAAGAACACCGGGATGTTGTTGCCGACCAGATCCCAGTTGCCCTCGTCGGTATAGAACTTCGTCGCAAAGCCGCGCGTGTCGCGAACCGCGTCGGCCGAGCCGCGTTCACCGGCTACCGTCGAGAATCGCACGAACACCGGTGTGCGCTTGCCGGCCGCGGCAAACACGCTCGCGCGAGTGATGTGTGACAGAGATTCGTAGCATTCGAAGTAGCCATGCGCGCCCGAGCCGCGGGCGTGGACGACCCGCTCGGGAATGCGTTCATGATCGAAGTGGGTGATCTTCTCGCGAAGGATGAAGTCCTCCATCAGCGTGGGACCTCGCAGGCCGGCCTTCAGCGAATTCTGGTTGTCCGCAACCGCCACGCCCTGATTGGTGCTGATCGCTCGACCACTTGAATCGACGCGAACCCGGTCCAGGGGCCCGTTCGTGGGATTGAAGCCGGTACGCGCGAAGCCATCGCCCAGCTTCTCGGAATCGACATCCTCCTGAACGGTGCTGGCGGTTGCCAGATCGTCTGCCAGGGTGTGGGGCGTGCCCGACTTCGGGTCGCGCCCGGCTTCCATTCCGAACTCACCGGCCTTCAGCGGGTTGAACGGCATCGAGGCGGCCAGCGTCTGTGCGCCGGTGCGCTGTGCCATCAGACGCGCCTGGGCCGCATCGGCAAGGTCCTGGCCATCGTCCGGCGGCGCGACCGAGGGACCGGACACCGTGGCGCCGGCGGAACCGGCCACCTGGGCCGCGACGACAGCAGGCGCGGGCTTGGATGCGCTCGTGGCGCTTCTGGCGCGCGATGCCGATGAAACCTTGTCATCGGTGGGAGTGGCGGCCGGTTTTACGGGCTTGGAATCAGGTTTCGACGGTTTGCTCATCGGCAAGCCTCCGTGGGTCTTGAGGGTGGGGAAGGGACAGGCTGCTGAGGACGCATGCAGCGCCCTCCCACGTGCGGTTGCGCGCAGGACCTGGTGCTGGCGCAAGGCAAGCGCCGCGCCCGCACGGCGTGGCGCCGCAGACCCGTGGCGCCCTGGCCGATGCCCCGGCGGGCCTGGCAATTGCTCGCGTCACCGATCCGGGTCGCGGGCCGGGCGCCCGCTTCGCACCCGGTGCATGACGCCGCCCTGCGGGAGGCGTTCATCGGCCGGACAGGCCTGTCCCCCTGACGCAAAGGAGAGCACCCGTGCAGACGACAAACTCACCACCGCCGCTGTCGCGGCTCACACGGTTGGCCGGCGGCACGCTGGCATGCGCGGCCCTGATGGCCTGTGCCAGTGCGCCCTCACCCGCTCCGGCGCTTGCCGCCGGCGCAGCTTCGCTCGAGGCCGCGCGCGCCGCCAATGCCGGCGAACTGGCCTCGGTCGACATGAACGCCGCGCGCCAGAAGCTGGAGCGCGCGCGCGCCCTCGCTCAGGCGGGGCAGCCCCGCGAAGCGATCCGGCTTGCCGAAGAGGCAGACGTCGATGCTCAGCTGGCGCGGGCACGCGCCGGCTCGGAGCGCGCGCGTGTCGCCCTCGCAGAGGTCGAGCGAGGCTTGAGGACGCTGCGCGAGGAGCTCGCGCGGCCGCCCGCAACCCTTCCAGGGAGAACCACACCATGACCCGCCCGCACGAGATCATTCCTGCGCTCCTTCGAGCGCCCCTTCGAGCGCCGGTGTATTGCCGGCTTGGCGTTGCGGCGCTCGCCCTGACACTGGGGGCCTGTCAGACGCTGCCGGAATCCGACCCCGCCCTCGAGGCGGCGCAATCCGCGGTCGAGCGGGCTGCGGCCAACCCGGAAGCAGCACGCAGCGCCGAACTCGAACTGCAGCGGGCCCAGCAGGCCTTGGCCCGAGCGCAGGCGCTGTGGCGTCAACGCGATCCCGAGGCGGCGCGACACTGGGCTTACCTGGCCCAGCAGCGGGCGGCGATCGTGGTCGCCACCGCGCAGCAGGCCAGCGACGAGCAGCGACTGCGCAACGCCAGCACCGAGCGCGAGCGGGTGCGCCTGGAGGCGCGCACGCGGGACGCGGAACTGGCGCGCCTGCAGGCCCAGGCGGCCCAGCAGCGCGCGAGCGCCGCACAGCAGCAGGCCACCGCCGCACAGATGCAGGCAAGCAGCGCACAGCAGCAGGCGTCGGCGGCACAGCGCAGCGCGGTCGACGCCCGGGAACAGGCTCAGAAGATGCGAGACGAGGCGGCGGAAGCGGCCGCCCGCAATGCACAGCTCGAACGCGACCTGCAGGCACTGAAGGGCCGCAAGACGGAACGCGGCATGGTGGTGACGCTGGGCGACATCTTCTTTGCGACCGGCAGCTCGACGCTGATGCCGGGCGCGCTGCGCGAGGTCGAGCGCCTGGCCGCCGTGATGCAGCAGCATTCCGAGCGGCGCGTTCTGATCGAAGGATTCACCGACAACGTCGGCAGCGAGGAATCCAATCTGCGCCTTTCGCAGCGCCGCGCCGAAGCCTTCGCCCAGGCGCTGCGCGGCTACGGCGTGGCCCCGAACCGTATCGATGTACAGGCCTATGGCGAGGCCTATCCGGTGTCCGACAACAGCACTGCGGCCGGCCGCCAGCTCAACCGTCGGGTGAACGTCGTGTTCTCGGATGCGCAAGGCGTGTTCGCGGCCCGTTGAGCCGCCTCGAGACATGCGATCACCCACGGCGCCATTCCCTTCCCTCCCCACTCGCAAAAGGACAGACACCATGAACCCATTGATTGCCCGCTTGAGCCCCACCGCCACGCGCATGATCCGCATGGACCACACCCATGTGATCGAGCAGTTCCACAAGCTGCAGCCAGACACCGCCCCGGCGGCGCGCGAGGCCGTGATCCGCAACATCTGCACGGCGCTGGAGATCCACGCCACGCTCGAGGAAGAGATCTTCTATCCCGCCCTTCGCGAAGTCGCGCCCGACAACCCCGTTCTGGCCGACAGCGTGCCGGGACACGACCGCGTGCGGGCTCTGATCACGACGGTCCGCGGCCTGTCCTGCGAGGACCCTGGCGTCGATGAGGCGATGGCGGCGCTGATGCGCGAGGTCATGCACCACATGGCCGATGAGGAGACCGTTCTGCTGCCTCTGGCCGAGCGCCTGCTGGGCGACCGGCTGGCCGAGCTCGGCGCGCAGATGACCGAACGGCGCTTCGCGCTGGCCAAGCCACATGCGGGCCAGATGGCGGTGGACCTCGCCCGCGCCTCGCCGGCCAAGGCGACGCTGATGGTGGTCGGCACGCTGGCCGCCGGCGCGCTGATGCTGGGCAGCTCGCGACGCGGGCGCCGCACCGACCTTTGAGGCTTCCGGCCCGGGCCCGGCGCAATTCTTGCCGTCGTAATTTCCGGCGGCGACGCATGCAGCCGGGCGCGACGCGGGCACAGGGCTTGCCGCCCATGGCGCAGACCTGCCGGGGCAGGGCCCTCCGCCGGCCCCCATCGGGTTGACCCAAACGGCCATTTCGGCCCCTTGATATACCAGGAGAACCCCCATGCGATTCACTCTCAATCGACTTTCCGTTCTGGCCGCGGCCAGTTGCCTCGCACTCGCCAGCACCGGCGTGGTTGCCCAGTCGGGTGGCGGATCGGGCGCCGGCAGCGCCGGCGGCTCCAGCGCTGGCAGTGCCGGCACCGGCGGCAGCGGCGGCGGCATCAACGCTGCCCCCGGCACCACCCAAAGCACCACCCAGGGCCCGACCGGCAGCACCACCGGATCGTCGTCCAGCAGCAGCACGACCCGCGACTCGACGACCTCGGGCACGAGCGGCACCACGGGCGGCGCCACCAATGGCTCCCGCTCCGGCACGGGCAGCACCTACAACAGCGGCACCGGCACGAGCGGCACCGGCACCACGGGCAGCGGCACCGGCTCGACCTACGGTGGCAGCAGCGGCGGTACGGGTACCGGCACGGGCGCTGGCACGGGCACTGGCGGCTCGATGTCGAGCGGCACCACCACCGACTCGACGGTGACGAGCACCACCCGCAGCACCACGACCGACAGCACGATGTCCAGCGGCAGCCGCGGCACTGGCAGCGACTACTACAACAACGGTCGCACCCGCGCAGCGCGCAGCGACCGCAATTGATCCACCGCTTCCTGTCCACTCCTGCCGACCGCCATGACCATGACCATGACCGCCCCGCCTGCTGCTGAACCCGTTTCGCTGCGCGGCCGGGTGGTTCTGGTCACCGGCGGCTCGCGGGGGCTCGGGGCGGCCATCGCGTCGACCCTGGGCAGCGCAGGCGCCCGCCTGGTGCTGGCCGACATCGCGGGCGAGCGCGTGCAGGAATTTGCCGGCGCGCTTGCCCAGCGAGGGGTCGAAGCCACCGCACTCACAGTGGACGTCAGCGACGCCTCGCAATGCGAGCAGGCGATCGGCGGGACTGTGGAGCGCTACGGTCGCCTGGATGCGTTGATCAACAACGCGGCCATCGACATCACCGCACCGGTGGGCGAGTTGTCTGTCGTCGACTGGGAGCGGATCGTGGCGACGAATCTGAGTGCCCCCTTCATGCTGAGCAAGGGTGCTGCCGCGGTGATGGCCCGGCAGGGCGACGGTCATATCGTCAACATCACCTCGACGGCAGCCAAGCGCGCCTGGCCGAACGCCAGCGCGTATCACGCGACAAAATGGGGGCTGCTCGGACTGTCGCATGCGCTGCATGCGGAGCTCAGGCCGCAGGGTATCAAGGTCACCGCCGTCGTGGCGGGCGGCATGCGCACGGCCTTTCTGACCGAGCGTTTTCCCGACATCGACACCGGCCTGCTGCAGGATCCGATGCACGTCGCGCGCGTCGTCAGCTTCGTGCTGCAGCAGCCTGCCGAGACCTGCGTCGCCGAGGTCACCGTGCTTCCGATGCGGGAAACCTCCTGGCCATGAAGCGCGCCGTTGCGCCGCAACCGCACCGCGGTGCGGCGCGCGCGCGCAGGCGGGCTCCAGCGGACACGCCGCCGCCCCGTGCGCGTCGGGTGCTGCTGATCATCGACTTCATCAACCCGCTCGATTTCGAGGGGGCCGAAGAACTGGCCGAGCCGGCGATCGATGCCGCGCACGCCACTGCCGGCCTGCGTCGTGACTTGTGCGAACAGGGCGTGCCCGTCGTGTACGTCAATGACAACTTCGGCCACTGGCAGTCCGACTTCGCGGGCCTGACAGCGCGCTGCCGAAAAATGGGCGGGCCTGCCGCCGCGCTGGTACGCCGCATTGCGCCCTCATCGGGCGACCTCACCGTACTGAAGCCGCGCCATTCGGCCTTTCATCAGACACCGCTCGAACTGCTGCTCACCCAGATGGGCGCGCGCGAGCTCGTCATCACGGGGTTGGCGACCGACCTGTGCGTCCAGTTCAGTGCCATGGACGCCTTCGTGCGCGGCTACAAATTGTGGGTGCCCGAAGACTGCACGGCCGCGCAGAACCCCGAGCGCAAGCGCGCCGCACTCGACTGGATGGCGCTCGCTTTGCGCAGTCGCACCACGGCGGCCGCAGCGGGCTGAGACGACGACACGGTCGGCGCCTCGGCGATCGAGACGCCCCTCGCCCATCGCGGCACGCCATTTGCCTCCCCCGCCCGCCGATCCACCTCTGTCACGCATGCCGCTGCGGCGTCCCAGCGACGCTTCTCTGACTACCCTTCACGCCAATCGGGTTCTCCATGACCACACCATCCCTTCGCATCGCACTGATCAGTGAACACGCGTCCCCTCTGGCGGGCTGCGTCAATCAGGAAGCGGGCAGCCAGAACATCTATGTCGCCCACGTCGCCCGGGAACTGGCATCGATGGGGCACCAGGTCGACGTGCTCACCCGTCGCGACGCCTGTGAACTGCCTCGGGTCGCCCATCCCTGGCCCGGAGTGCGGGTGCTCCACATCGACGCCGGGCCCCCGCACTTCGTGGCCCGGGAGGCGCTGCTGCCGCACATGCCCGCATTTGCGGAAGCCGCGCGACGGCGCCTGTGCGGAGCGCAGCCCTACGATGTGGTGCATGCGAACTTCTTCATGTCAGGACTCGTCGGCATGGCGCTGCGCCTGAGCCTGGGCGTCCCGCTCGTGACGACCCTGCACTCGCTGGAGATCGTCCGCCGCCAGCACCACGTCGTCGCCGAGCAGTTTCCGCCGGCGCGCGTGGGCATTGAAAGGGCCCTGGTGCAGCAGTCGGATCGCCTGATCGCCGAGTGCCCGCAGGACGTCGAAGACCTGACGCGGCTCTACGGCGCGTTGCCGGGGCGGATCAGCACGATTCCCTGCGGCGTCGACACCCAGGCCTTCCGGCCCGGCGACAAGGCAGCAGCCCGACAACGCCTGGGCCTGCCAGCCGATCGCTTTCTGATGCTTCATCTGGGTCGACTGGTCCGGCGAAAGGGCCTGGACAACGTCATCGAAGCCATGGCACGGATGGCCCCTGGCAACGATGCGCACCTGCTCGTGGTGGGCGGTACCTCGCCCGAACCCGATGAGCGCCTGACGCCGGAAATCGGCCGGTTGCGCGACCTCGCCGCCGGCCATGGGCTGGCCGACCGGGTGGAGTTCGTGGGCCGCCTGGAGCATGCCGAGCTGCCCGACTGGTACGTGGCGGCCGATGTGTTCGTCTCCACCCCGACCTACGAGCCATTCGGCATCGCGCCTCTCGAGGCCATGGCCTGCGGCCTGCCAGTGGTCGGCAGCCGGGTCGGCGGCATGGAGCACACGGTGATCAACGGCCTGACAGGCTTCCTGGTTCCGCCGATGGATCCGGATGCGCTGGCCGAGCGCCTCGATGTCCTGCGCGGCAATCCCGAGATCGGCGCCCGGATGGGGTCGTCCGGAGTCGGTCGGGTCCGCCGGTATTACACATGGACGCAAGTCGCAGAACAGCTCGCCTGCGTGTATGCGGATGTGGCGGCCGCGCACAAGCTGCGTGCGGCCAGAGGGGCGGCGGCCGAGATTTCCGTGCGAGCCGTTCCGGACCTTTCCCGCTCGCTTCCCGGGCCGCATCTGCCCCGGTCCAGGGCAGCGGCGAGTGCCGGCTCAGGCGGCGGCGTCAGGCCGTGACGCAGCTGCCTTGACCGGCAGCAGCAGGGGCCGCAGGGCGATATCGACCCTGCGGCGCAGTGGCGCCGCACTCGCGCGCGTGGCGCCTGAATCGGAGGCCGTCTGCAGGAGACGATGCGCCGCCTCGGCAATGCGGTCCCAGTCGAGATGCTCCGGCAGCGGTCCGGGCTGCCGCTGGTCGCAGAGCGCGTCGGCGCAGGCTTCCAGCCAGTCCTGCAGCTGGCTCCCCGGGCCGGCAAGCCGCACGCGCGACCCGGTGTCGGCGTGCAGACAGAGATCGACGATTCCCGGCAGCCTTGTCGCGACGACCGGAAGGCCCATCGCGAGCGCCTCGAGCAGCTTGATCGGACTCGCGCGGCAGGTGGCCAGACTGTCGACGAAGGGCAGCAGCGCCACCTTCCATGAAGCCATCAGTCCTGGCAGCACACGGTAAGGCTGCTCCCCGAGCCAATGGATGTTGGGGCCGCGAGGCAGCCGCAGCGAATCGATCTTGACGATGGGGCCCACGAACACGAACTGCCACTGCGGGCGGGCTTTCGCCAGAGCGGCGACCATATCGACATCGATCCGCTCGTCGATGACGCCGGCGTAGCCCAACTGGGGACCTTGCACGCCGGGGCGCAGCAGCGTGGCCTCTGCCCATTCCCAGCTACCGCGCACGGGCCCCCGGGGGGCGAACAAGCGCCTGTCCGCACCGTTGGGCACCAGCTTGAGCCGGCTTCCGGCCGCGGCGGCTCGCGGCTGCGCGAGCGGGCGTCCGGCGGCCAAAACGAGATCGGCCTGGCGCAGCGCCGCGCGCTCGAGCTCGGCAAGCCCTGCAGGAGGATTCAGAAAGCCGCCCAGTTCGTCGGCACAGTCGTAAACCACCGACCGGGAGCGAAGCGACGCCGCCAGGGGCAAGGCCATCGGCGTGGTGATCCACACGATGGGCCGCCCGAGACGCTGCCCGTGCCACCAGGTCTGCAGCAATTTCTGCAGCGCCGGGTTCAAGGCCTCGTTGAAACCGCAGCCGCCCCCCGGCAGGTGCGGCACCAGAATGTCGAGCTGCGGGCCGAGCACCACGCGATCGATCCAGGGAACCGCATCCCCGCTGTCCTTCGGCTCTTCGACCACGACGAGCGGCCAGTGCCGGGCAAGACGGGAGAGCAGCTGATGGCTGCGATGGCGCACGAAGCCCCAGCGCAAGTGCGAGAACGCCAGCAGCGGCACTGACCGGCGCGCAGGGTCTGCGCTCGCGGGACTCGGAAGCACCTGCTGCCATTGCCGCAAGGCCTGCAGGTAATCGCCATCGGCGAGCCGGGCCAGAGGCGGCGGTTCCGCACGGATGCGTGGACTCTTGCGCCGTGCACCCGGCGGGCTCGTCAGTCCTGCCGTGGAGTCGCCTTGTTGCACGGACCGCTCGAGGGTCGTCGAAGCATGCGCAGTGGCGACATGCCAGAGCCCGCTGCGATGCCATTGCGAAGGTTGCTGCCAGTCCGGCCGGTCGGTCAGCGGGTACAGACAGATTCCCAGAACCGGCAGACCGGCCGCACGCGCGGCGCGCACCTGATGAGCGACATCGTGCAGCCAGCTGGCACGGCCCATCCCGACGTGGCTGGTCTCGGCGAGCAGCATCGGGCGTTCATAGCGGCGCCACACCTCGGCCATCAGCGCCGCCAGCGGCATGCGGCGCACGTCGCGGCGATGCCAGTCCAGCCGGCGCTCGCTGCCCACCTCCCATTGGCTTGCGTG
>DAONCJ010000003.1:0-30774 GCA_035401985.1 Burkholderiaceae bacterium
GTCGCGTGCCTTTGAAGGACATCGTCAGCGAGACCACCGATCTGATCGAGCGGACATGCATAGCGGCCGCACTCGAGCTGACCCATGGCAACCGGGCCTCGGCCGCCGAGATGCTCGGGCTGTCACGCCAGAGCCTTTACGTGAAGCTGCGGCGTCTGTACCCCGGCGAGCCGGGCGGATCGGACGCCCCAGAGTGACGCTGCGGGGCGCCGCGACCGGCGGCTGAGCCCGATCGGCAACAGGCGACTGAGCCCGATCGGCAACTGGCGGCGCCTGATGGGCTAAAGGCTGCGCCCGATCACTTCTTTCATGATCTCGTTGGTGCCACCGTAGATGCGCTGCACGCGGGCATCGGCATAGGCGCGGGTGATCGGGTATTCGAGCATGTAGCCGCTGCCGCCGTGCAACTGCAGGCATTCGTCGATGACCTTGCACTGCATGTCGGTGCACCAGTACTTGGCCATCGCCGCGGTGGCCGGATCGAGCTGGCCGACCAGCACGGCCTCGAGACACTGATCGGCAAAAGCCCGGCCCACCTGCACCTGGGTCTTGCATTCGGCCAGCTTGTGTCGCGTGGTCTGAAAGTCAAAGACCGGCTTGCCGAATGCCTTGCGGTTGCGTGTGTATTCGAGCGTCCATTCGACCGCTGCCTCGGCCGACGCGACGGCGCGCAGCGCGATCATCATGCGCTCCCAGGGCAGCTCCTGCATCAGGTACATGAAGCCCTCGCCCTCGCGACCCAGCAGGTTGCCGGCGGGCACCTTGACGTTGTCGAAGAAAAGTTCCGACGTGTCCTGGGCTTTCAGCCCGAGCTTCTTCAGGCGCTTGCCCTTCGAGAAGCCAGGGCGGTCGGCCTCGACCAGCAGCAGGCTGGTCCCCTTGGCGCCCTTGGTGGGGTCGGTCTTGCAGACAACGATCACCAGGTCGCTGTTGTGGCCGTTGGTGATGTAGGTCTTGGAGCCGTTGAGCACGTAGTGGTCGCCATCGCGGATGGCGGTGGTGCGGATCGACTGCAGGTCCGAGCCCGCACCCGGTTCGGTCATCGCGATGGCGCCGATGATTTCGCCGCGCGCCATGCGGGGCAGCCACTGCTGCTTTTGCGCCTCGCTGCCGTAGCGGTTGATGTAGGGCGAGGCGATCTCGGAATGCAGCGAGAAGCCCGGTCCCGACGCGCCGACCCGGGCCGCCTCCTCGATCATGATGGTGCTGTACAGCCGGTCGACGCCCACGCCGCCGTAGGCCTCGGGCATGGTCATGCACAGCAGCCCGGCGGCGCCCGCCTTCAACCATGCCTCCCGGTCGACAAAGCCCTGCTCCTCCCAGCGATCGTGGTGGGGCATGATTTCGCGTTCAAAAAACTTGCGGGCGGTGTCACGGAACTGTTCGTGATCGGCGCTGAAGAGCTTGCGTGTGAGCATGATGGAACCAGGGGACTCGAGTACGGGGCGGTGACGGGATTCAGGCGATCTGTGCCAGGCCGTTGTTCAGCACGACCACATCGCGCTGGACGACCTTGACGCGGAAGTGCACGTTGCTGCCGCGCACCCACATCTCGACCCGAAGCGTCTCACCCGGGTAGACGGGGCTCGAGAACCGCAGGCCGAAACTCTTCAGGCGCGACGGATCGTAGTTGCAGCAGGCGGCGAGCACGGCGTGCCCTGCAGCGCCGTAGCTGGCGAGACCGTGCAGGATCGGCGCCTTGAAGCCGGCAGCCGTCGCAACCGCCGGGTCGGCATGCAGCGGATTCAGGTCGGCGCACAGGCGATAGATCAGCGCGGCCTGCGGCATCGTGGTCATGTCGCGCACGTGGTCCGGGGGGCCGTCGGGCACCGCCGGCTTGGCGGCCGGGGACGGGTCGCCGCCCTTGGGACCGTTGCCCGGCTTGTCGGAAAAGCCGCCATCGCCGCGGCAGAAGGTCAGGCCTTCGGCAGTGGCCAGCAGGTCGCCGGTGGCCTTGTCGTAGATCTTGCGTTCCTGGACCAGGATCGCGCCCTTGTCGGCGCCCTTGTCGACGATACCGGTCACCTTCATCGTGGCGACCACGGTGCCCTGCACAGGCACCGGCTTGTGCATGACCAGACTCTGTTCGCCATGCAGCACCTTGACCCAGTCGACGCCGGAGTCGGGCTCCTTGACCCAGAAGCCCGGCGAAGCCATGACCACGGGCATCGTCGGGACGACGAGCTGGTCGTTGTTGCCTTCGTAGACGAAGCGCAGCTGCCGCGTGTCCAGCGGGTCATGGCCGAAGCCGATGCCCAGCGCATACAGCGCGGAGTCCTTCCAGGTGTAGGTCTGCTCGACGTCCTTGAAGACGCGGTTCTTCAATGCTTCGTAGTTGATGGCCATGGCTTCATTGTCCTCCGTGACAGGCTTTGTATTTGCGGCCGCTGCCGCAGGGGCAGGGATCGTTGCGGCCGACCTTCGGCTGGTCGCGCCGCACGGTGACGGGTGAGAGGGCGCGTTCGCGCGCTTCCTGGAAGAACGCGAAGGCGTCCATCGCGTTGCTGATCATCTCCTCGACCAGCTTGGGTCGTTCATCGATCGGGATCGCCTCGCGCAGTTCGCCGCTGTCGGGGTCGAACTCGTCCGCGAGCCGGACCATCGGATCGAGCACATCGGCGAAGTCGTCGTCGTCATCGAGCGGCGACCAGTCTTCGGCGCGCATGCCGACGCCACGCAGGTAACCGATGGCCCAGCCGCGGCCGTCGACGCGGTTTTCCTCGTCGTAGGCGAGCACCGGCGAAAAGCCCTCGCTCTCGTGCAGCTGGTGCGCGACGTTGTCGCGATGCCGTTTCAGAAGGCGCTGCAGCAGTTCGCCGTCTTCGGCCGGAAGGGCAGCGAGGATTTCATCGGACGCACCTCCGAGGATCTCGCCCAGCAGCTCGTCGGCAGGAATCGGCGTCGGACTGGTGAGCGTGGCGGCGGTGAACCCGTCGAATTCCTCCAGCGTCATCGACTCGTCTTCATTGGCGCCGGCCAGCAACTCGTCGAGCCGACGCAGCTCTTCATCGTTCAGGGCGAGGGCGTGGCCACCAGTCGATGGAATCATGAGGTCTTCCTTTCAGGCATTGAATCCTACTCGCCGCAACAAGGCGGCAGGTTGGGCGGTGTTCCGCTCGAACGCCATTGTCCCGCAAACGCGGCAGCGCTCGTTCGGGCGGGGTGCTGCATGCGCCCGCCACGGGGTGCTGCGGGGGTGGGGTGGTTCGGACGGGGCCTTGCCCGGCGCTGTCGCGCCGAGCCCGCGCGGCCTTCGGAAGCGGCCGGCCGGAGGCCGTCCCTTCCTCGTTCGCGCGGCGTCCCCGACTCACCACCCCACCCCCGCAGCACCCCGCGGCTCGAGAGCGAGGCGTGCGTGGGGTTGCAGGCGCCACTGATTCGGTGTCGACGAGATTCCCTGAGTGCACTCGAGACGTACGTCCAAGCCCGTCAGCCGCGCCAGCAGCCCTGCCGCGCCTCCATCGCCCGCCACCACCTCCCCCGGACACGTGCAGGCGGCCCTCTGAGCAGCCGCCATCGGCAGCGCCGAGGAACGCAGCGGCACGAGGTTGCCGCGCGCAGCGCGGTCGGCCCGCGCTGTCCGAGGAGCAAGGCGACGAGTTCGCGGGCCGCCTCGGGACGCGAGTACCACAGGGAACCCGGCGCAGCCGGGCGCCGCCGAGGGCGGCTGCTCAGAGGGCCGCATGCGCGTGTCCCGCCCCCGACGCGTTAGCATTCTCGGCAAACGACTCACCGGAGACACCGATGCCAACCAACTGCACCCCGCGCCGTGAGGCCCTGAAGGCCTTGTCCAGCCTGGCGCTTGCCGCCGCGGTCGCCGCGCCGGCGATCGTCAATGCGCAAGACGCTTACCCATCCCGTCCGATCACGCTCATCGTGCCGTTCCCGCCGGGCGGCGTGGCTGACACCGTCGGCCGTCCGGTCGCCGAAGCGATGGGCCGACTGCTCGGGCAGCCGCTGGTGGTCGAGAATCGCGCCGGCGCCGGCGGAGGCGTCGGCATGGCGCAGGTGGCCAAGGCCCGGCCGGACGGCTACACGCTGCTGATGGCGCTGTCGTCGGTCACCATCATTCCGGAGGCGGACAAGATCCTCGAGCGCAGCCCGATGTATCGGCTCGACCAGCTGGTGCCGATCGCGCGCTTCACCGCCGATCCGACGGTGCTGGTGGTGCGCTCGGACAGTCCCTGGAAGACCGCGCGGGAGTTCATGGCCTATGCCAAATCCAAGCCGGGTGCGCTGACCTTCGGCTCGTCGGGCAACTACGGCACGATGCATGTGCCGATCGAGATGCTCAAGCAGGCGTCGGGCACCTTCATGGTCCACGTCCCCTATACGGGCGCCGGCCCGGCGGTGGTCGGTCTGCTGGGCGGGCAGGTCGATGCGGTGGCCACCGGCCCATCGACCATCGTCCAGCATGTGAAGTCGGGGCGCCTGCGCGCGTTGGCGCACTGGGGCGAGGGGCGTCTGGCGGCGCTGCCCGACGTGCCCAGCCTCAAGGAGCTCGGCTATCCGATCGGCTTCTCGCAATGGGCGGGGCTGTTCGCGCCAGCCGGCACGCCCGAGCCGATCATCGCGCGCCTTCGCGACGTTGCCCGGAAGGCGGCCGAGGACGAACGCGTGGTGCGCACCATCCTGACCGCGGGCACGCCGATCCAGTATCAGGACGCCCAGGAGTTCGCCCGTTTCGTCGCCGCGGATGCCAGCGTGATGGCGGGCGTGGTCAAGCGCATCGGCAAGCAGTGATCCTCCAGCCCCAGGGAACGCACCATGTCTGACACAGGTTCGACGGACTTCAAGGCACTGGCCGAGCAGTATTGGCTCGGTCAGGCCGATCTGGCCAACGAGCACCATCCGGTCCGGGTGTCTTTCCCCGGCGGGCAGGAGATCGCGCCGGGCCTGCTGTTCTTCAAGGGCGTGGCCGCGCTCAGCGTGGTCGATACCGGCGCGGGGCTGGTGATGCTCGATGCCGGCACACCGCGCGACATCGACCGCGTCTACGAAGCGGTGCGCGCCTGGCGGCCCGACACGCCGCTGGTGGCGGCCGTGTACTCCCACCACCACATGGATCACATCTGGGCGACCCGCCGGTTCGACGAGGAGGCGGCCCGGCGCGGCTGGGCCCGACCCGTCGTCTATGCGCAGGCGCTGCTGCCCGAGCACTTCGATCGCTATCGCAAGACCCAGGCCTGGAACAACGCGATCAACTGCCGCCAGTTCATCGGACGGCGTGAAGCCAGCCCGCGCTGGCCGGTCGACTTCCGCTATCCCGATGTCACCTTCGATCGCGAGCTCACGCTGAAGGTTGGCGATCTCAGCTTCGAGATGCACCATGCCCGCGGCGAGACCGACGACCATCTGTGGGTCTGGGTCCCGCAGCGCCGCTGGCTGTTCCCGGGCGACCTGTTCATCTGGGCGGTGCCCAATGCCGGCAACCCGCAGAAGGTGCAGCGCTACTGCGAGGAGTGGGGCACGGCCTTGCGCACGATGGCCGCGTGCCAGCCCGAGCTGCTGCTGTGCGGCCATGGCATGCCGATCTTCGGCGCGGCGCGCATCGGGCAGGCGCTCGACGACACCGCCGAATACCTCGAGTCGATCGAGCGCCAGACCGTGGCGCTGATGAACCAGGCGCTGCCGCTGGACGAGATCCTTCAGCGGGTGCAGCCGCCGGCGCATCTGGCAGACCGTCCCTATCTGCAGGCGATCTACGACCATCCGCAGTTTCTGGTGCGCAACGTCTGGCGCCGCTATGGCGGATGGTGGGATGGCGAGCCGGACAATCTGCTGCCTGCGCCGCGCGCGCAGCAGGCCCGCGAGTGGATCGGACTGGCCGGGGGTGTCGAGGCCGTGCTGGCACGCGTCGATCAGCTGAGCGCCGAAGGCGATCTGCGGATGGCCTGCCATCTGGTCGAGATGGCGGCGCTCGCCGCACCCGACAGTCGCGTTGCCCATGAGGCGCGCACGCGGGTCTACGCCGCCCGGTCAGCGCAGGAGCTGGCCACGATGTCACGCGGCATCTTCCATCATGCATCGGAGTCGAGCCGGGAGGGCCGCCGCGACTTTCTGGTCGATCCGGGGACGGATCCAGCAGGCCCGGCAACCCGCCCGCAGCGCGGATAGCCCGGGTCGCAGCTGCCGACGGGCGGGCGGGCGCAGTTTGCCCGTCGCATCGGCGGAGCCTCCCAGCTCAGCGCCTGATCATGCCGCGTGTCGACACGCCGAGCGTCGCCATCGCCTCGTCGATGTGCTGCGGGCTCGACCAGTAGGTCTCCCAGGGGTCTTGGCGCTGGAAGCTCAGCTGGTCGCGCGCTGTCTGCACGGTCCAGTGAGCGCCGCTCTTCAAATCCGGCAGTTGATCCCAGGACACCGGCATGGACACCCCCAGCCCGGCTCGCGCGCGGACTGAGAAGGCCGCAGCCGTGGTCTGTCCATGGCCGTTGCGCAGGTAGTCGACGAAGATCCGCCCCACCCGGTTCGCCTCGCCCGACTTCGCCACGAACCGCTGTGGAATGGTGGCCGCGAGGTGCTGCACCACCGCCTGCGAGAACGCCTTGACGACAGGGTATGCATGCTGCGGCACCAGGTGCACCACCACATGCAGTCCCTTGCCGCCGCTGGTCTTCAGCCAGCACTGCAGGCCCAGCAGCGACAGCATTTCGCGCACCAGCAAGGCCGCCTCGCGCAGCGCCGGCCAGGTCACGCCTTCGCCGGGATCGAGGTCGAAGATCACGCGGTCGGGTTGATCGATGTGCGCGACAGTGGAGTTCCAGGTGTGGAACTCCACCACGTTCATCTGCGCGGCGGCCAGCAGCGCCGGCAGGCTGTCGACCGCCAGCAGCGGACCGTGACCCGGCCACAATGCGGGGTCCAGTTCCGTCAGGCCCGGCATCCGGCTCTCGGGGTGCTTCTGGAAGAACAAGGGCCCGGTGATGCCTTCGGGGGCGCGCACCAGCGAGACGGGCCGGGCGGCCAGATGCGGCAGCATCGATTCGGCGACGCTTTCGTAGTAGCGCACCAGCACCTGCTTGGTCACGCCGGTCGACGGATCGACCACACGCGTCGGGTTCGTCACCTTGACGGTCGGTGCGCCGGGCAGCGCGGCAGACGATTCGCGCACAACCTCGGCAGCGGCCTTGTCTTCCCGCACGCCCTTGAACGTGGCATGCCGCACGCGGCCCTCCGGCGTCCATTCGGCGAAGGACACCTCGACCACCATCTCGGGGCGCACCCACTGGGGGGCGTCGGGGCCCCGCCGGGACCAGCGCCCCGGTGTCACCTGGCCGGGGTCCAGAGGGGGCGCGGCCGTCCGGATCCGGCTCAGCGCCGCATGCATCGCGCGACCCTGCGGGCTGTCCCAGCCGGTGCCCACGCTGCCCGCATGGCGCCACTGGTCGCCCTCGCGCGTCGCCAGCACCAGACTGCCCACTTCACCGGCGGCTCCCTGCCGGTCATGGAAGCCGACCACGACGAACTCCTGTCGCTGGCTGCACTTGAGCTTGAGCCAGGTGTCGCTGCGTCGCGAAACATACGGCGCGTCCGCGCGCTTGGCGATCAGGCCTTCGAGCTGCATCGCACAGGCCGCCTGGAGCATCTGGTCGGCCGGTGCATCGAAGTCCTGGCTGAAGCGGACCTTATGCTCGCCCCGCCCTTCGAGCAGCGCCCGCAGGCGTCCACGCCGCTCGATCGTGGGCATGGCGCGCAGATCGCAGCCGTCGTGAAAGGGGAGATCGAAGATGAAGTACACGATCTCCTCGCTGCGCCGGTTGTCGATCGCGTTCTGCAGGCGGTTGAAGTCCGGCGCCCCCGAGGGGCTCAGCACCACGATCTCGCCATCGAGCCAGGCGCCGTTCAGCGCCAGCGACTTCACGGCCTCGGCGATGGGCCGCAGCCGATCGGTCCAGTCGTGTCCGTTGCGGGTGAACAGCCGCACCCGGTTGCTCTGACAACGCGCCAGCAGCCGATAGCCGTCCCACTTCGGCTCGAGCAGCCAGCGCGTGCCATCGGGCAGCGAACTGGCGAGCGTGGCCAATTGCGGCGACAGCGTGGCGGGCAGGCGCGAACGGACGGTCGGGGCTTTGCCGGGGGTACGGGCAGGCGCCTGCGCCTTCGCACTGGCGGCCTGCGACGCTGATGCGCTTGCCGAAGGGGGCGCTGCTGCGGCGGCGCCCTGCGCTGCCTTGGCTTCCTCGGCGGGAGTCCTCACGGGCTTTGGCGCGGGCACGCGGTCTGGCAAGGCCGCGAGCACGTCGTAGTCCGCCAGCGGCCGCGCCCAGGCGTCGCGCTTCTTGAACAGCATCCACGAGTCCTGGCGCTCGCCCGGCTTGCCGATGCGCACGAGCTCCCACAGCCCGCGGAGCTTGGCACCCTGCAGGCGAAAGACGAGCTTGCCGTCGCGCATGCCGGTCCGCGGGTCGCCGACCGGCTCCCAGGTGCCCCGGTCCCAGACGATCACCCGGCCGGCGCCGTACTGGCCTTTCGGGATGTCGCCCTCGAAGACGCCGTAGTCAACGGGATGGTCTTCGACATGCACGGCCATGCGCTTTTCCGCCGGATCCAGGCAAGGGCCCTTGGGGACTGCCCAGCTCAGCAGCACACCATCGAGTTCAAGCCTGAAGTCGTAGTGCAGACGGCTGGCCCAGTGCTTCTGGATCACGTACGACAGATCTGTGCCTCCTGCCGCGCGGGCAGGCGGCGGCTCGGGCGTGATCGCGAAATTGCGCTTGCCGCGGTAACCGGCCAGCGGCTGCTCGTCAGTGGCGTCCCCTGATGCCTGCCTGGAGCGGCTTCGGTCTGCGGTGCGGGCCATGGCGGGCGGGGCGCTCAGTGACCCGTGGACTCTGGCGCCGACTCGTCCCTGGCGCGTTCGAGCCGCCGGTAGGCGCTGAAGTGGCGCAGGGCGCCGCGTGCATCGCCGACCCGCTCGCAAAGCCGGGCGGAATTGTAATGGGCATCGGCCAGCGCCGGATCGAGCTGCAGGCAGCGTGCGTAACGGGCCAGCGCATCGGACAGTCGCCCCTGGTCCTCCAGGACGATGGCCATGTTGAAGTGCAGGCCCGGGTCCTCGGGTGAGACCCGCAGCGCATCGTCGTAAAGAGCCAGTGCTTCGTCACTGCGGCCGTCCGCACAAAGCAGAGCCCCAAGGTCCAGCGATGCGGCGACGCAGTCGGGCTCGGCTCGCAGGGCGGTCCGGTAGGCCGCCTCGGCTGCGGCCGGGTCGCTGTCTTCGATCCGGTGCGCGTGCAGCACCCATTGGGCCGCCGTCACGGGCGCCTCGTGCTCCTCGGGGCCCCGGCTGACCGCACGCAGCTGAAGCACCGGCGAGCCGGGTTCGGGCGCCGACACATCCAGTTCGAGCATCAGCTGTCCGCTGACGGGATCCCACGCGGCATCACCGCTGCGCACCACGATGCGGTCACCCACCGCCTGGATCCGCAGACCGCTCAATGGCAGCGTCGGTGGAAGCTGGTCGGCCAGCTGGCGCAAGGCCTGCATCAGCCGACGTTGCGGCACGCCCGCACTGCGCAGCGCGTGCGCGGTGCGCAGCAGAACCACATCCTGGAAGCTGAAACGATAGGCGTTGCGCGGTCCGCGTTGCGGCTTCACGAAGCCCGCGATGATCAGCCGGACGATGGCACTGCGGGGCAGGCAGAGCATCTGCTGCAGGGCCCGCATGCTGAAGGGCGACGCTGCCCGTTCGACCATCGTGGGGCGCTAACGGCGCGCGCGCGCCGCCGGCTTGGCCGCCGGTGGACTCGCAGGTTCCTCGGCACGCGAGCGGCGCGCCGGCTTGCGGGGCTGGCTGTCGGCGCCCGCTTTCGTGCCCGCTTCTGTGCCCTCTTCTGTGCCCGCTGCGGCGGCCTTCGAAGGGCCGCCTTTCTTGCCGATCGAGGCACGCAGTGCGTCCATCAGGTCGATCACCTGCGCGCCACCCGTTGTCTGCTCGCCTTCGCGGGCCGAGGCGACCACGTCCTTGCCGGTAATCTTCTTGTCGATCGCCTTCAGGATGCGCTCTCGTTCCTCGTCCTTGAATTGCGACGGGTCGTAGCTCTCCTGCGAGATCTGTTCGATCAGCTGCAAGGCGAGCTGCAGTTCGGCCGGTGTCACGGTGGCCTTCTCGACCCCCAGCTCGGACATCTTGCGCACCTCGGCGGCGTACAGCAGCTGCTGCAGCACCAGACCGTCGTCGGCCGGCCGCACCTGCACCACGTACTGCTTGCCATGCGATGTCCACCGCGCCAGTGCGCAACGCCCGCTCTCGCGCATCGCCTCGACCAGCAGTGAATACGGCTTGCCGCCGCGCTTGTCCGGGGCCAGAAAGTAAGCGCGGTCGTAGAAGATCGGGTCGACCGAACTGACCGGCACGAAGGCGACGATGTCTATGACATGACTGGCCGTTTCGTCGAGGGCCTTGAGCTCCTCCGGCGTGAACAGCACGAAGTGGTCCTTCTCGAACTCGTAGCCCTTCACCATCTGCGAACGTTCGACGACCTTGCCCGTCTTCTCGGACACGTACTGCTGGCGAACGCGCGAACCGTCCTTGTCGAGCAGGTTGAAGCGCACCGCCCCCGACGATTCAGTGGCCGAATACAGCTTCACCGGGATGCTGACCAGGCCGAAGCTCAGCGTGAGGCTGGCGATCGAGCGCGCGGCCATGGTCAGCCTCGCGGGCGCGGTGGCGAGCGGTCGGGCGCGATGAGAGATCGGGGCATGGGCGGCATCTTCGGGGGGGTGTGAAGATGCTAGCCAGCGCGATGCCAGGATGAAACGGCACGGGGGCGCGATCGACTGTGGGCGCGCTCCTACGTCCCGGACAGCGCCCGCGCCTTTTCTACCAGCTTGCGTCGAGCGGCGCAGACAAGGGCACGCCGGGCACGCGTATGCCGGCTGGTCGGCCATTCGCCGCGGCGCCCTGCCAGGAGCGGACATAGACCTCGGGCAACACCGGTCCATCGGTGCAGGCCAGCCACAGCCGGAACAGATGGCGCCGGTTCTCGGGCTCGGGGAAGTCCTCGTACGCCGTGCGCGAATGCATGATCCAGTGATTGCTGACGAACTGCATGTCGCCCGGCCGGAAATCCATGTCGAGGTGAATCGCCGGATCGTCGGCCAGCGCGTCCAGCGCGTCACAGGCCGCCTCGAGCTGCGGCGTGAGCCGTGGCACCTCGGGAAAGCGCTGCGCTTTTTTCATGGCGCTGCGCACATAGGTGGCGACCATTCCGCCGTCAGCGGTCGGATTGAACACCGGCACCGCATACCAAGGCTCGGCGCCTTCGGGCACCTCGCCGCGGCGGTCGCGATACGCCGGCTTCAGCAGTTCGGGCAGCAGATCGGGATGGCGTCGCAGCATCTCGTTGTAGAGGGTCCAGCTGCTCACCAGACTCGATTTGCCGCCTGCCTTGGATGGCTTCAGACAGAGCAGCGCGACGATGTCGGACGAGTCGCAGTGGTAGGGCAGGCGCGCGGACGTCTGGTAGCCGCGGTGCTCGGGCCGCGCATAGTCGGCGCCGATGTCCTTCACATGACCCAGGATGTGTCCCATCGCGTTCTGCGACACCGGTTCGCCCAGCAATGTGCCCAGACCGAAGTAGGCGATTGCGCACTGGCGCACGCTCCACTGCTGCACCGGAACCCCCCGGACCAGCAGAAAGCCGCGGCCATGCAGGACGGATGCGCGGATCTGCTCGATCAACGGCTGAAGGCCTGGGACCTGCAGGTGCTCGGGGCCGATGTCGGCGATGTCGATGCCGGTTGCATCCAGCCGCGTGACAGCCGCCTCGAGTTCGGTGATCTCGGCGGCCGTCAACGGCCTGATCCAGTCGGTGCGGGTTGCCAGGTCGGGGCCGTACCAGACCTGCGGTCCGGTCAGCGGCGCCAGTCGCGAAGCTTCGGTCGTCGTCATGGAGTTCCTTTCGGTGCGCAATGCGGGCGCTCAGTGCGGGCGCTCAGTGCGCGAGTTCGGCCTGAATCTCGGAGGTGTCGAAGATCGGCGCGCGCGGCGTGCTCTGCCAGGCCAGCATGTCGCGGTTGCGATCGGCGAACTGGGGGGGCGGAACGGCGAACGCGGGCGTGCGCAGCCACAGCCGCAGCAGGTGGCGGCGCCGTGCCGGCTCGGACCAGTCCTCGTACTGCGTGCGCGAATGCAGCACCACATGGTTGCAGACGAACTGCATGTCACCGGGCTCGAGCATCATCTCGAGGCAGAAGCGCGGGTCGTTGCACAGCCGGTCGATTGCCTCCATGGCCTCGATCTGCAGGGGCGTGAGCCTGGGCACATCGGGAAAGCGCTGGGCGCTCTGCACGTAGCTGCGGTTGTACTTCACGAACACCCGGCCCTGATGGCGCACGAAGAACGGCGTCACGAAATACGGCTTTTCGCCGGGGGGCTCTTCACCTCGACGGTCCTGGCAGAAGTCGCCGTACAGCACCGCCGCAAGGTCGGGACGCGTGGTCACCAGTTCGTTGTGGATCGCGATCGAACTGGCCACCCTCGACAGGCCGCCCGATTTGGCGGTGGCCAGGCACATCAGGCCGACCACATCGGTCGAATCGTTGTGGAAGGGCAGCTTCTCGCGCGTCTGGTAGCCGCGCGCCTTCGGATCGAGTCGCGAGGCGCCCAGATCGCGCACATGGCCGAGCACGTCGCCCTGCGCGTTCTGTGCGAAGGCGGGTCCCATGTAGGCGCCCATGCCCCAGAAGATCATCGCCGCGTCGGGCTTGCGATAACGCTCCATGGGCAGGCCCCTGAACAGCACCACGCCCGGGCCGTTTTCGAGCCGGTCGAGCGCGTCTCGCAGCTTGGCGGCAACGCGCACGAGCGGAAAACCCGCCTTGTCCATCTCGGGAATCGTGCGCCCCGCCGCCGTGGCCGACGCGAGCGCGCTGTCGATCTCGGCCACGTCGGATGCGTCCAGCGTGATCACGTAGCGCTGCGGATCGGCCATGTCGGCGGCACGCCAGGCCGAGGGATGCTCATAGGGCTGCGGAACGACGGGAATGCGATCGGTCATGGGAATCTCCCTGTCAGGATGAATCAGCGGGTGTTCGGCAAGGTTGCCACGTAGCGCCTCGCCTTGACCATCTCTTCATCGATGAAGCTGTTGAAGGCGGCCGAGTCGAGGTATCCGGGGTCGGTGCCGGCGGTGACGAACTGCTGGCGAACCTTCGGATCGTCCAGGGCGGCCCGCAGCGCCGCCGATACTTTCTGAATGACCGGCGCCGGCGTGCCCGTCAGGGCGTGAAGACCGAACCAGCTGTTAGATGCCGCCTCGCCGTAGCCCAGTTCGGTCAGCGTCGGCACGTCGGGCAGCACCGGCGAGCGCACCAGGCCGGTGTTGGCAAGCGCGATCAGCCGGCCTTCCTTGACCATGGTGAGCACCACATTCAGCGGCGACACGGACATCGAGAGCCGCCCGCCGAGCAGGTCGGGGACGAACGAGGTCCCGCCCTTGTAGGCGACGTCGAGCAGCTTGATTCCGGCGAGGCGCGCGAAGCTTTCGCGCGCGACGGCCTGTGACGATCCGAAGCCTGTCACCGGAGTGGTCAGATCGCCCGGCTTCGACTTGGCGAGCGCCACGAATTCGGCAAGCGTCTTCACGCCCAGGCTCGGCGCCACGACGAACAGGCTGGGCGACGTCGCGATCCGCCCGATCGGCTGGAAGCTGTCACGGTTCCAGCCCAGCTTGCTGTCGACCAGCGGATTGATCACCGTGGCGGTGGAACTGGCCAGCAGCATGTAGCCGTCCGGCGGGTTCTGAAGCACGATGCCCGGGCCGATGTTCGTGTTGCCGCCGGGGCGGTTGAGCACCACGAGCGGCTGCCCCAGGGTCTGTCCCATGTGTTCGCCGACCAGCCGGACGGCGACGTCGAGCGCGCCGCCCGGACCGTAAGGCACCACGACCTGGATCGGCTTGCGGGGATAGTCGGACTGGGCGGACGCAAGCGGCGAAATCAGACAGACGACTGCGACAGCGAACAAGCGGGTAATCAGTTGCTTCATTGTTCGTGAACCATGCGATGGAGGGGTTGCGGGCTTACGCCGCACGAGGAGGCTTGTCATTGCTCGGCCAGGTTCATCGACTTGGCCAGCTCGCGGTAGCGGTTGGTTTCGGCGATGACATGGGCTTTGAGCTGGTCACCGGTGCCTGCGACGACCTCGCCGCCGCTCTGCTTTTCGTTGTACTCGCCGTATTCCTTGGAGCGGATGATCTGGAGGATCATTTCCTCGATCTTGCGGGCGTTGGCGTCGGGGGTCCTGGCATGCACACCGTAGCCGGTCCACACCATCAGCTCATACGGGAAGCCCAGTTCGCGGACGCTGGGCACATTGGGCAGGAACTTGTGCCGCTCGGGACTGGTCATCGCGAGCGCGCGCAGCCGGCCCGATTCGATCAGCGGCATCGCGCCGCCGATGTCGGTCAGCGCGACATCGATGTCGCCCGCGATCACGTCGTTGTTGGCCTGTCCGGCGCCCTTGTAGGCGACGTGGATGAAATCGGCCCCGGTCAGCTTCTGCAGTGACAGGGCGCCGATCCGGTAGTGATGCCCGTAGTTCGACATCTTGACGGTGTTCGGCTTGGCGCGTGCCTGGCTGATCACGTCGTTGAAGGTCTTGAAGCGCGAGTTGCCGCCCGTCACCATCACCGCATAGCCGCGGGACATGAAGGCCACCGGGCGGATGTCGCGGATCGGGTCGTAGGGCAGGTCGTTGCGCAGCAGCGGAGTGAGCACCATCGGCGAAGGCGACAGATAGAGCACCGCATGCCCGTCGGGCGGCGCGCTGAGCAGATTCTGGACGGCAATGAAGCCGTCGCCGCCGGGGCGGTTCTCGACCACTGCGGTCTGGCCGGCCGTGCGGCCGATGCGTTCGGCGATGAATCGGGTGGCGGTGTCGGCGCCGCTGCCCGGTCCGAGCCCGACGATGAATCGAATGGTCTTGGACGGGTAGGCGGCTGACTGGGCGCTTGCGCCCCGGTTCAGGGCCATCGCCCCAAGGCCGGCGGCCATGCCGGTGATGATCGTGCGTCGCATGTGAATCCTCCGTTGAACGGTTCCGCATCTGAGGGAACCGCGAGCGCGGCCGACCTGTCCCGGTCGATATCGCGTCTCCGATCTTGGCCCCGAAATCGAGTCCAGACAACACGGCGCCGGTCGGGCAGGCCCGCCGCCGGTCGCCGAAAATTCCAGATACCGCCGGATTAGGGTCCACATCTGCGCAGATCGGATCTGACGCGTTCCGGGCACAACGGCGCATCATCGGGTGCCCCCAATCAAACTGCCGGAGAAGAGATGTCCCCATTGATGTCACGACTGCATGCGGGCCGTCGAATGGCCATCGCCGTCCTGCTCGCCTTGACCACCACGGCGGCCATCGCCCAGAAATGGCCCGAGAAGCCGATCCGTATCGTCGTCGGCTTTGCGCCCGGAGGCTTCACCGATGTGCTGGCCCGTC
Organism: Burkholderiaceae bacterium; assembly: GCA_035401985.1. Classification (GTDB taxonomy): domain Bacteria; phylum Pseudomonadota; class Gammaproteobacteria; order Burkholderiales; family Burkholderiaceae_E; genus Quisquiliibacterium. The sequence goes on from DAONCJ010000003.1 coordinate 15,446, forward strand.
TGGTCGGGCAGAAGCTGCAGGAGCGGCTCGGCCAGGCCGTGCCGGTCGAGAACCGGCCTGGGGCCGCCGGCACGCTGGGCGCCGACATCGTGGCCAAGGCGGCGCCCGACGGATACACGCTGCTGCTGGGCCACAGTAATTCGAATTCGGTCGCGCCGGCGCTCTATCCGAAGCTGCCCTACGACGTGATCCGCGACTTCACGCCGATCATCCGCGTGGCCACCACGCCGCTGCTGCTGGCCGTCGGCCCGGGCGTGGCGGCGAAGGACGTTCAGTCGTTCATTGCGCTGGCCCGCAGCAAGCCCAATGGGCTCACCTTTGCCTCGTCCGGCAATGGCAGCGCGCAGCACCTGGCCGCCGCCCGTTTCATGGTCGCCACGGGGGTGCAGATGACGCACGTGCCCTACAAGGGCAGCGGACAGGCGATCGTCGATCTGCTGGGGGGCAACGTCGATCTGAACTTCGACAGCCCGCCCAATATCCTGCCGCACTTCAAGGCCGGCAAGCTGAAGGTGCTGGCCATCACGAGCGAGCGCCGCTCGCCGCTGATGCCCGATGTGCCGACGCTGGCCGAAGCCGGCGTGCCGAACGCCGAAATGCTGCAATGGTTCGCGCTGCTCGCGCCGGCCGGCCTGCCGGCGCCGATTCTGCAACGCCTGAACGCAGAAGTTGCCGCAATTTTGAAGCAGCCCGACGTCGTCTCCAGCATCGCGTCCCAGGGGGGCGAGATCATCGGCGGATCGCCGAAGGACTTCTCCGACTTCCTTCCGAGAGACACCGCGGCGTGGGGACGGCTGATCAAGGACGCACAGATCCGCGTCGACTGAGACGTGCTTCGCCCGGGCCGCGCCGAGCGTCGCCTGACCGTTCAACGGCCGGTGCCCTTCGCGCCCGAGGCTTCGCCCTGAGTAATCCGGGCGGCGCGCGGCTGCTTGTCCACGACGCCGTCAATGGGACGAGCCTGGGGAAAGGCTGCCTTCAGATCGTCGACTCCCGACTGTGGCTTTGCGAACTGGCGCAGACCCGAGCGCTGGCGGCGCTTCTCGGCCGTGTCGATGCCCATTCGCTTGTCGCGCTGTTCGACCAGTCCGGGCTTCGCCTCTCCGTCACGGTTGAAAGACCACGCAAGCCTCGCCGGACCCAGCGGCAGGGTGTCGCCCGCGGTCCCCGGCATGCCGGTGTTCCAGACGTGCCAGGTCTTGCCGTAGCTGTTCATCTTGTCCTTCATCAGCGCATTCTCCGCAACGGCCGGGATTCCCGGCGCGGCGAGCTGGCCGCTGAGGATCTCGGCATTGTGGGGATGCCAGTACTGGCGCTCCTCCTGGGGCAGCGTCTCGAACAGCTTCTCCGAGATGATGTACTCGATGCCGGTCAGGTTGGCGTTCCTGCCGTTGCCATCGAACAGCGCGCACTGGGCGAAGTCCTGGTTGACCTGATGGCAGAAGTGGTGTGCCTCCATCTGTTGCTCGGGCCGGTCCTTCATCGGATGAAAACCCACCAGATAGACGTCCATCGGGCCCAGGGGCGCGTTGCCCTGGAGCGTCTTGGCGCCGAGCTCCAGAGCGCGTGTCTTGGCGGTCTTGTCTTCCCCGGGCGGCGTCTGGCTTGCCTGACTCATCACGCCTGCGGGAAGCCAGGCCAGCAGCGCCAGCAGCGCCACGCGCCCCAGGCTGTGCGATGTCGAAACGGGACGGTTGCGCATGCGCTGGCTCCTTTTATCGGTCGACTGCGGCGAGAGCGGCATCCACCCGTTCGCTGGTGGACGCCCCGCCGCGCCGGGGAATCGCGTCGAAGTCGCCCCGCAGGGCCTTCAGCGCGTAACGCTCCCGCTCGATCTCGCGCTGCGTGCGCACGCCCAGCCGGCGCATCACCGGAATCGGCGGACACCAGCCCTGCAGCGCATGCTGGGCAAAGAACCCGAGCACCGCAGCCGGCAGCAGCAGAAACCGGCGGTCGACGCCGCTGCCCAGGGCCAGGCCGGCAAGCATCAGGATCGACGCGTTCGTCTGCAGCAGACGTTCGATGTCCCACTCGCGGTCGAGCGCTTCCAGCCGCTTCTCGAAACAAGGCGGCGGGGCGGCTTCAAAGCGGGCGATCCGGGCGTCGGTCTGCTGTCGGAGGGTGGCGTTGACCTGTGGTGCGGTGTGCTGCTCGACCCGGCGGCTGACGGCGCCCGCGACCATCGCCGGCATCAGCAGCAGCCGCTTGCGCACGAACACGCCCAGCGCCAGCCCTGCGATGCCCATGGTGGCCGCTTCGGTCTCGAGCGCGCGGTCGGTGTCCCACTCGCGATCGAGATCGCCAAGGCGCGATTCCATTGCCTCGGGCGATTCCGCGCATTGCCGCAGGTGCTCGACGGTCGCGGCGTCGATCCGGCGCAGCACGTCGGTCGCGGTGTGGCGTCTTATCCTGTCGGCTCGCTCGTCCATGGTCGTCTCCCGGGAGGCGAGCGTCGACGGCAACCAGCGTGCCTGTCGGCCCGATGCGCAAGGCGAACCGGAATGGTCCCGTTCGGCTGGCGGGTCCCGGTGGTCTACCATCGACGCACTGAACCCTGTCGTTCGTGCCACCCCCACCGGAGCTCCGCCGATGACCACCACCACCGCCTCCCCCGCCACCAGCGAATCGCTCGACCTGCCGAAGCTGGGGGCCGAACTCGAGCGCGTGCTTCGCCTGCGCAGCAATCCGTTCGGCATGAAGATGTTCGAGAACGAAGCCGACATGGCGGCGATTCCCAAGATCCGCCGGCCGAAGAACATCCACACCACCGACCAGATCGTCGGCCAGGCGTCACGGCTGGGCTGGACGGTGGGAATCACGGCCAATGACCTGGTCGGGGCGCAGTGCAAGGCGGTGATCGGCCTGGGCGGTCAGGACGACGAATGGCGCTCGGGCAAGGGCATGGTCGGCGTCTGGTATGCGACGCCCGCCGACTCGGCCGCCCACCAGGCGGCCATGCCGATCGTGCCGATCGGGCGCTATCAGGCGATGGCGGTTTCGCCGATCTCCTCGGGCCGCCTGAATCCGCCCGACATCGTGCTGTTCTATGCCACCCCCGGCGCGATGATGTATTTCATCAACGGCCTGCAATGGAGCGGTTACAAGCGCTTCGACTGGAGCGTGGTCGGCGAGTCGGCGTGTGCCGACTCGTGGGGCCGAGCGCTGTCGACCCGCCAGCCCAGTCTGTCGATTCCGTGCTTTGCCGAGCGCCGTTACGGCGGCGTGCTCGACGACGAGATGCTGATGGCGATCCCGCCCGAGTATCTGCCCAAGGCGCTGGCCGGCATGACCGCGCTCAGCGGCAACGGCCTGCGCTATCCGTTCCCGCAGTACGGCATCCAGCAGGATGTGCGCGACGGCATGGCTGCCAGCTACCCGGATCGCGCCAAGCGCTGACCGATCACCACCGATTGACGCATCACGGAGCCCTCCATGACCGCCGCAGCATTCGAAGACGCCATCGCCTGGGCGCAGGCCCATGAAACCGCCTGGCCCCGCGACCCGGCCGATCCCGGCGGCGGCTGGGGGCTGTACGCGAACGATCCGCCGCCATACAACCGTCTGTGCGGTCCGGTGTCGCCGCGCGGACCGGTGTCCGGCGTGGTCTGGCGCCGGGGCGAAGTGCTCGCGCAGTGGGGCGAGCCGCAGCGCGTCGACCTGACCTTCAGCGTCGCCAAGACCTATCTGGCGCTGCTGGCCGGCGTGGCGTTCGACCGGGGTCTGCTGCCGGACGTCGACGAGCCGGTGGTCGCCCGGGTGGCGGGCATCGGATTCGAAGGCAGCCACAACAGCGCGATCACCTGGCGCCATCTGCTGCAGCAGACCAGCGAATGGGAGGGCAGCGCGTTCGGCATCCCCGATCAGGTCGACCGCTATCGCACGGTGCAGTACCAGCCGGCGCCAGCCGGTGGCCGCAAGGGCGAGCCGCGGCCGCTGCAGGCGCCGGGCACGTTTTGGGAATACAACGACGTCCGCATCAACCAGCTGTCTCTGGCGCTGCTGCATCTGTTCCAGCGCCCGCTGCCCGAGGTGTTCTCCGAAACCATCATGGAACCGATCGGCGCCAGCAAGAACTGGCGCTGGGTGGGCTACGACACGAGCTGGGTCGAGGTCGCGGGCCGCCGGGTGCAGTCGGTGCCGGGCGGCACGCACTGGGGGGGCGGCGTGTCGATCGACAGCTTCGATCAGGTGCGGGTCGGCGGTCTGATGCTGGATGGCGGAAAGTCCGGCGGTCGGCAGGTCCTGTCGAGCGAATGGCTCGGGCGGATGCGCGAGCCGTGCGAGATCGCACCGTTCTACGGGTTCCTGATCTGGCTGAACCGCAACGGCATCGTCTTTCCCTCAGCGCCACATGACAGCTTCTTTGCGGTCGGTGCCGGCAGTTCGATCACCTGGGTCGATCCGACGCGCGAGGCCGTGACCGTGGTGCGCTGGATCGATGGCGCCAAGGCCGACGGTCTGTTCGCCCGCGTCGGCGCGGCCATCGATCGCCTGTGAGCATGGACAGGCGCTGGCCGGGCCTGTGCGTTGTCGGACGTTGCATCGTGCGCGTTTTGCTGGTGGCGGGCTTGCTGGCCAGCTTCGCGGGACTCGCCGCGGCACAGACGGGCGCGGCACCGACGGGAAATGCACCGACGGCCACTGCACCGACGGGCGTTCCTGCCGACCCTCGCGGCAGCAGCCTGACGCTGCAGTTCGACAACGACGAGTTCGCCGGCGTCAACAAGTGGGACCGCTGGTACACCCAGGCCTTTCGAATTCACCACTTCGCGGCAGCAGGCCACGACAGCCTGGCCGACCAGGCCGCCCGCCTGTGGTGCGCCTGGCAGCCATGCGCGGCTGGCGCGCTGGTCACGCGCCGCTGGTCGCTGGGCCAGAACACCTACACCCAGAACCTGCGCAATCTGCCGGTTGTCGACGTCAACGACCGGCCCACGGCCGGGTGGCTGTATGCGTCGGGGGCGATGCTGCTCGAGTCCGGCAACGAAACCCGGATGGTCGAGCTTCAGCTGGGCGTGATCGGTCCTGCATCGGGCGCCGAGCATCTGCAGAACCAGTGGCATCGACTGCTCGGCGCGAATCGAGTGCGCGGCTGGTCTTCGCAGCTGCGCCCGCATGCCGGCGTGCAGCTGCAACTGGTCCAGGAGCGGCGCTATCCGATGATCGGCGACCGGGTCGATCTGATCGGCCGCGCATCGCTGTCGGTCGGCAGCGTGTCAGGACAGGCCGCGGTCGGCGCGGTGCTGCGCATCGGTGACCGCCTGTCCGGCACCGCCACCGCGGCCGAGGCGCAGGCCGCGACCGGCCGGATCGCCAGCGGCGGATTGTGGTCGGTGCAGGCAGGGCTGAACGTGCGCGCGGTCGCCTACGACCGGCTCGTCGACGGGCCGACTTTCGGCTACGACACGCAGGTCCGTCACGCGCCCTGGGTTGGCGAGATGCAGCTGGGCGCCACGCTCAGCCCGACAGCCGACTGGCATCTGCGTTTCGCGCTCATCCGCAGGACGATCGACTTCGACTCGATCGCGGTGGCGCAGGGGCGCTTCAAGCCGCAGACCTTCGGCGTCGTCCAGGTGTCGATGCCGCTGCGCTGAGTCGTTCAGGCCCGCCTAAGACCGGCTCGCGCGAGATCAGACGCCGTGTCAGGCGCGGCAGTGCTGTCCGCCGTCGACCGGCAGGCACACCCCGGTGATGAACTTCGCCTCGTCGCTGGCCAGGAACACAGCAGCCATTGCGATGTCCCAGGGTTCGCCCATCTTGCCCATCGGACAGGCCTCGTCGCGGGCCTGCATCATGGCTTCGGTGCTGGCGTACTGGCCGGAGATCTGCTGATGGATGAGCGGCGTGTTCATCAGTCCCGGCATGATCACATTGGCGCGGATTCCCTGGCGAGCGTACTGCAGTGCCAGCCCGACCGTGAAATGGTTCAGCCCGGCTTTGCTCGCGTAGTACGAACTGTACGGATAGCCGGTGTAGCGGATGGCCGCGAGCGACGAGATGTTGACGATCGCGCCCTTGCCCTGTTCGACCATCACCGGCAGCACCGCCTTGCAGGTGAGAAACGCGCCGGTGAGATTCGATCGCATCACGTGTTCCCAGCTCTCGATGGATTCCTCGACCGGGCCGCCCATCGAGGTGATGCCGACATTGTTGTGCAGGATGTCGATGCGCCCGCCGAATGCGACTCGTGCAGCGGCCACGGCCGCGTTGACCTGCGCGGCCTCGGTCACATCGCCCGCCAAGGCGACGGCCCGGCCGCCCTCGGCGCGGATCATGCGCACCGTTTCTTCGGCAGCATCACGATCGATGTCGACCGCGACCACCAGCGCACCTTCGCGGGCATAGGCAAGCGCCGTGGCGCGACCATTGCCGATGCCTGGCGCGCAGCATCCGGCGCCGAACATCAGCGCGACGCGATCCTTCAGTCGATCAGCCATGGGGGTCTTCCTTGCAGAGAGGTTGGAGCGGTCAGCGCATCAGGCCGGGCAGTCCCAGCGAGATGACCGGCACGAAGGTGACCAGCATCAGCACCCCGATCGCGGCCAGCAGAAACGGCAGCACCTCGCGCGCCGCCTCTCGCGGCGTGCATCCCGCCATCACCGCCGACAGCGACAGGCAGATGGCGACCGGTGGCGTGATCAGTCCGATCAGCAGGTTGAGCGCGACGATCATCGAGAAGTGGATCAGATCGATGCCGAAGCTGGCCGCCACCGGGTACAGGACCGGCGCCAGCATCACCAGCGCCGGTGCGTTCTCGAGGAAGGTGCCGATGATCAGCAGGAACACATTGACCAGCAGCAGGAAGGCCCAGGGCGACCCGGCAAACTCGAGCATCCACTTGGCCAGCGCCTGCGGCACGTTGTTGTAGGCGAGGAACCAGGACACCACCTGGGCGCCGCCAAGCACGATCAGCACCACCGCCGTGGTGCGGGCTGAGCGCTGCAGCGCTCCCCAGATGTCGGTCCAGCTCAGTTCCTTGTAGACGTACTTGCCGACCACGAACGAATAGATCACCGCCGCGGCCGAGCATTCGGTGACGTTGAACACCCCCAGCCGGATGCCCGACACGATCAGCACCGGCATGACCAGCGCCCAGAACGCCGCCTTGAAGCTTCGCCAGACCTCGCGCGCGCTGACGGCGCCGTGGATCGGGTAGCGGCGCCTGACCGAGATGGCCCAGGCGGTGAACGCCATCGCCAGGCTGTACAGCAGGCCGGGCACGATGCCGGCCAGGAACAGCTTGGTGATCGACAGGTTGGTGAGCACGCCGATCAGGATGAAGGTGATCGACGGCGGGATGATCGGCCCGACCACGTTGGCCGCGGCAGTCAGCGCCGCTGAAAATCCGGGGTGGTAGCCCGAGCGGATCATCGCCGGTATCAGCACCTTGCCGATCGCGCTGGTGTCGGCGACCGCCGAACCCGAAATGCCGGCCATGAAGGTCGCCCCGGCCACGTTGCTGATCGCCAGACCGCCGCGAAAGCGCCCCAGCAGCGCATTGGCGAAGCCGAGCATGCGCTCGGTGATGCCGCCGCAGGTCATCAGGTCGCCGGCCAGCAGAAAGAACGGGATCGCCAGCAGCAGCACGCTGTCGAAGCCTGAAAATATCTGCTGCGGAATGATCATCAGCGGCGTGCCGCCAGTCGCCAGAATGGCGGCAGCACCCGCGGCGACAAGCGACCAGGCCACCGGCACGCCGAGCAGCAGGAAGACGGCCAGCGTGAGGCCCAGTGCCACGAGAGAGTTCATCGGATCAGCGGGCCGGTTCGTCGGAGATGGCGGGCTCGCCTTCGCCGCTGGCCACCGGCGCCGGTCGGCCGGACAGCCGTGCCAGCACCAGTTGCAGCAGCATCAGGCCGGCGCCCAGGGGCAGCGCGATGTAGGGGATGGCCATTGGAATCTCGAAGGCAGGCGAGGCCTGCGACGCGTTCAGCTCGGCGAACGCGATGCCCTGCCAGACGCCGCCGATCAGCACCGCGGCAAGGGCGAAGTCGCGCAGCCAGAACAGCCGGTGGCGCCAGGCGGCCGAGGCCGAATCGAACAGCATGGTCACGCTGATGTGGCCGCCCGCGCGCAGCGCCGACACGCCGCCCACCATCGTGACGAACAGCAGCAGGAAGCGGGCGAGCTCCTCGGACCAGGCGGGCGCCCGCCCGATTACATATCGGCCGACCACCTGGTAGAAGACGGCCAGCGCCATGGTGGCCAGCATCACGCCCAGCAGCACGTCGATGACCCGGTCGATCCGGTCGGCGGCACGCTCGCAGGCGATCCGCCAGTCTGCCCGGTCACTCATGTCTGGCATCCGTCCTGGCGCGGGCCGAACCGCGGTCCGGCCCCGGAGATCACTTCACCGCCTGGATCTTCTGCACCCAGTCGGCCATCTCGGGGAACTCCTTGGCCAGCGGGCTCAGCGCCGTGCGCCACGGACCCGTGTCGACCTTGATGAAGGTCATGCCCTTGGCCTGCAGGCGCTTCTTGATGTCGTCCTCGGTCTTCACCATCCGGTCGGTGTAGGCGAGCATGACCTTCTCGCCCTCTTCCTTGAGGATCTGCTGGACGTCGGCGGGCAGGCTCTTGAACTTCGCGTCGGAGAAGATCCAGGTCATCGCGCCCAGGATGTGCCCGGTCTCGACGACGTATTTCTGCACCTCGTTGTACTTGTTCGACTCGATCCACTCCAGCGGGTTCTCCTGGCCGTCGACCACGCCCTGCTGCATCGACGTGAACAGTTCGGCGGGACCCATCGGCACCGGCGAGGCGCCCAGAATTTCCCAGGTCATCCGGTACATCTTCAGGCCCGGCACACGCAGCTTGACGCCACGCAGATCGGCCAGCTTCTCGATCTTCTTGTTGTTGGTCATGTGGCGCGCGCCACGGTAGCCGGCGCCGATGATCCGAAAGCCGGTCTTCTTCGCGATGTCGTCGTACAGCGCCGCGCCCACCGGTCCGAAGTAGACCTTCTTGAACTGGTCGACGTCGCGCATCAGGTAGGGGTAGGCCTCGATGCCGGCCAGCGTGTTGTAGCGGTCCAGCGTGCCGACGCTTTGCAGCACGATGTCGTTGGTGCCGATCTTCAGGCCCTCGATCGATTGCGGCCAGTCGCCGGTGGTGCCGCTGTGGGCGATCTGGATCTTGACCTTGCCGCCGCTGCGCGCTTCGACCGCCTTGGCGTAGGCCTCGGCCGATTCGTACCAGATGTTGCCCGGCACATAGACGTGGGCCATCTTCAGCACGGTCTGGGCGCCGGCGCCGGTGGCGGCCAGTGCGGCGGCGCAAAGCACGCCGATGCGGGCCAGCGTGAGCAGGGGTTTATGCAGGGTCATGAGGAAAGTTTCCTGGGTCGGTAAAGATTCGGGCCGCCGCGCTCAGACGGTGGCGATCGGCGTGGCGGGCGATCCTACCGCACCCGGCAGGCGCAGCGGCGGCGCCGTCAGCAGAAACCGGTAGCGGCCGTGGGCGCGCAGCCAGTCGGCCAGCGGCGTGAGATGCCAGATTTCGCCCAGGTGGATGCCCAGCTTGAACAGGCAGTGTTCGTGCAGCGGCAGCGTTGCGCAGCAGCCCAGCATATGGCCCTTGCGCGCCGGCGTGGCCTCGACCGCGTAGTTGTCGGCGATCAGCACCGACAGGCCGCTGTCGGTGATCCACTGCAGCAGCTTCGGATCGCGGCCGTCGAGCGAGGTGCAACTGTGCTCGGCCGCGTGGGCATCGGGCTGCTTGTTCATCTCGAGCAGCATCTGCGCGAAGCCGGTGTGCAGGCAGACCATGTCACCGGTCTCGACCTGCACCTTGTCGGCCTCGATCACGCGCATCAGCTGGTCGTATCCGACCGCCACGTGCTGGCGGCCGAAATGCGCATGCAGGTCGATCATCACCGCGCGGCCCTGCACGCCATGCTCGGCCATGGTCTCGATGCCCAGCGCGCGCGCCTGTGAACTGCCGTGGGGCAGCAGGCCCGCGGGCACGCCCGCGTCCTTGACGTCCTGCGGGCCGATCACGTGTTCGCCCGGCTTGAAGCCGTTGTAATACACCGGCTCGGGGAAGCCGTCGCCGTCGGCATCGAATAGCTGGCCGACGTGCGCGAAGCTGTCCCACTGGGTCGAGTACTGCAGGTGCATCACCACCAGGTCGTCGCTGATGACGTCGGACGCCTCGGGGTCGTCCTGGAACAGGCGGTAGTTCATGTTCGGCCGACCGTTGCGCACGGTGGGCCGGATCACCGGCGGATGACGTCGCGGGTTGAGCACATTGCCGCCAGGAAAGTCGAGCGGCAGGCTCAGGCAGAAGGTGAGCCCCTCGTGCACCTCGGCCACGCCCTGGCGCACCTTGGCCGGCGTGATCAGGTTCATGCGGCCCTGCTGGTCGTCGGGGCCGAAGTCGCCCCAGTTCGAGCCGGGCGGGCGCTGCTTCCAGCGCGGGTTCGAAGTCATGTCGGAGTCTCCTGACCGTGAAGGTCGTTCAGGCCGCCTGCTGGACCGGTGCGGGCGCCGGCGGCGCCGCGCGGCGCGAGCGCTGGAACAGCCAGAACACGATCACCACATTGAGCAGGTTCCAGCCGATGCCGTTGATGAACGCAGCCGAGTACGAGCCCGTGAGATCGAAGATCCGGCCCGACAGCCAGCCGCCCAGCGCCATGCCCAGCATGGTCGCGGTCAGGGCGATGCCCACGCGGGTGCCCGCCTCGGCGGGGGCGAAGTGCTCGCGAACGACGATCGCATATGCGGGCACGATCCCGCCCTGGAACAGGCCGAACAGGCCGGCCACGACGAACAGCGAGTTCAGCGAATCGAAGGGAATGAAGAGCAGCAGTGCGATGCCCTGCAGCACCGAGCCGATCAGCAGCGTGCGCAGCCCGCCGATGCGGTCGCTGATCAGGCCGAAGGTGAGGCGGCTCACCACCCCGCAGGCGAGCATCAGCGACAGCATCTGGGCGCCACGTGCCGCGCCATAGCCCAGGTCGCCGCAGTAGGCCACGATATGCACCTGCGGCATCGACATGGCGACGCAGCACCCGACGCCCGCGACGCAGATCAGCGCCTGCGCGGTATTGGGGCTGAGTCCGAACGGACGCATCGGATTGCGCACGATGGCTGTCGAGCCGGGGCGTGGCGGCATCGCCGCAGCCGCGGGCGGGCGGCGGCGCAGCAGCAGCGCCAGCGGCAGCATGGTCACCAGGCAGAAGATGCCGATGCCCTGGAAGGTTTCGCGCCAGCCGATCGATTCGACATAGTGCTGGATGATCGACGGCCAGATGGCGCCGGCCATGTAATTGCCGCTGGCGCAGATCGCCACCGCGATGCCGCGCCGGCGCGTGAACCACATCGAGGTGTCTGTCACCAGCGGCGCATAGCTGGCCGCGCAGCCGAGCAGGCCGATCAGCAGGCCATGCACCAGCCCGAAGCTCAGCATGGAGGTGGTCTGGCTCGCCAGCAGAAAGCCGGCCGACAGCGCACAGGCGCCGATGATGGTGGGCACCATCACGCCGAAGCGGTCGGTGAGCCGGCCCATCAGCACACCGCCCACGCCGAAGCCGATCATGGTCATCGTGTAAGGCAGCGATGCGCCCGCGCGCGTGGCCCCGAACTCGGCCTGCACGGTGGGCAGCACCACCACCACGACATACATGCCGCAGCTGCCGATCGTCATCAGCGCGAGATTCACCGCGAGACGGAGCAGCGGGTAAAGTTCCGGGTTGGTGCGCATGGCCGGACTATACCGGCGCATGGGTGTTCGAAGTTTCAGTATTCAATATTTCTCGGAGACGATTCCCATGGGTCGACTGGCAGGCAAACGCGCGATCGTGACGGGCGCGGGCAGTGGTATCGGGCGGGCATCGGCGATGCTGTTCGCCGCAGAGGGCGCCCGTGTGCTGGCGGTCGATCGCAGTGATTCGGTGCACGAAACAGCGAAGGCGATCCGCGACGCCGGCGGACAGGCCGATTCCATGACCGCCGATGCCGGTCTCGAGGCCGATGTGCAGGCCTTCGTGGCACGTGCGGTGCAGACTTTCGGCGGCCTCGACGTGATCTACGCCAACGCCGGCATCAGCGGCGGCGCGGTGCCGCTGGAGGAGCAGACGCCCGAGCTGTGGACCGAGGTGCTGCGCGTCAATCTGATCGGCCCGTTCCTGGCGGTCAAGCATGCGTCGGCGGTGATGATCGCCCAGGGGTCGGGGTCCATCGTGTGCACCGCCAGCGTGGCCGGCCTGCGCGCCAATGCCGGCGGCCATCCCTACAGCGCCAGCAAGGCCGGTGTGATCAGTCTGGTCCAGACCAGCGCCAATTCGCTGACCGGCACCGGCGTGCGAATCAACGCCATCTGCCCCGGACTGATCGAGACCGGCATGACCAAGCCGACCTTCGACTATGCGCGGGCGCGCGGCACCGGCGACAAGCTCGGTCAGCTCAATCCGATGCTGCGCTACGGCCTGCCCGCCGAGATCGCGCACATGGCGCTGTTCCTGGCCAGCGACGACGCCTCGTATGTCAACGGACAGGCCATCGCCGTCGACGGCGGACTGAGCAGCACCCACCCGTTCAAGCGCCGGCGCAGCTGAGCGGGGCACTCCGCGCCGCCGGCGCCATGACGGGCACGACGATTGCCGCGGGTGCGCCATGGTCCCGCCCTTCATGTTCGCCACCGGCATCGAGAACAGCTGCCCCACGATCGACGGCGGGAGCCGGCGCGTCGACGAGATGGCCAAGTGCGCGCACTATGAGCACTGGCGTGACGACTTCGACTGCGTCCAGCAGCTCGGGCTGGCGGTGCTGCGCTACGGTCCGCCGATCCACCGCACCTGGCTGGGAGTCGACCGGTACGACTGGGACTTCGCCGACCTGACCTTCGGCGAGCTGCTTCGCCGCGACATCCTGCCGATCGTCGACCTGTGCCATTTCGGCGTGCCCGACTGGATCGGCAATTTCCAGAATCCCGAATTCCCCGAGCTTTTTGCCGGCTATGCGGCCGCCTTCGCCCGGCGGTTTCCATGGGTGCAGATGTACACGCCGGTCAACGAGATGTTCGTCTGCGCCACGTTCTCGGCAGCCTACGGCTGGTGGAACGAGCAGATGCGCAGCGACCGTGGATTCGTCACGGCGCTCAAGCACCTGGTGAAGGCCAATGTGCTGGCCATGCAGACGATTCTTCAAGTGCGGCCCGATGCGATCTTCGTGCAGAGCGAGTCATCGGAGTATTTCCATGCCGACAGCCCGAAGGCCATCGCCCGGGCCGAGATCCTGAATGCCCGCCGCTTCCTGTCGCTGGACCTGAACTACGGCCGGCGGATCGAGTCGGAGATGTACGAGTTCCTGCTCGACAACGGCATGACGCGCGAGGAGTACCACTTCTTTCTGGGCCGGCGTCTGAAGCAGCACTGCATCATGGGCAACGACTACTACGTCACGAACGAGCACCGCGTGTTCGATGACGGCCGCACGATGGCCGCGGGCGAAGTGTTCGGCTATGACGAGATCACCTGGCAGTACTACAGCCGGTACCGTCTGCCGGTGATGCACACCGAGACCAACTTCGCGCAGGGGGACAAGGGCGACGAGGCGGTATTCTGGCTCTGGAAGGAGTGGGCCAACGTGCTGCGCGTGCGCAACGACGGGATCCCCATCGTCGGCTTCACCTGGTATTCGCTGACCGACCAGGTCGACTGGGACAGCGCCCTGCGCGAGGACCGTGGCACGGTGAACCCGCTCGGCCTGTTCGATCTGGACCGTCGCATCCGGCCGGTCGGTCAGGCGTTTCAAAAGATCGTCGCCGAATGGGCCGATGTGCTGCCCACCCAGAGCGTCTGCCTGAGGGTGCCGGTGTATCCGCCCAGCCGCAGCCTCGAAGGCGCCCGCATGGGCTTCTTCATGCAGCGCACCATCCCGCCCGGCGCGGCGCCGACCGCGCAGGCCAACAGCGATGACGACAAGTGATCCGGCAACCCGGAGATTTGCCGGGCGGGTGGCGATCGTCACCGGCGCGGCCAGCGGCATCGGCTACGCGACGGCGCGGCGGCTGGCCAGCGAAGGGGCCAGCGTGGTGCTGGCCGATGTCCAGCATGCGGATGCCGCGGCGCAGCGCCTGCGCGACGACGGCTTCTCCGAAGTGCTGGCCAGCTCGTGCGACGTCGGCATCGAGGCGCAGGTGATTGCGACGACCGATGCCGCGCTGGCGCGATTCGGCGGTCTTCACATTGTCGTGAACAACGCCGGCAAGATGACCTTCAAGCGGATCGAGGACCAGACCGAGGCCGACATCCTCGATGTGCTCCGGGTCGACCTGCTGGGCGCCTTCTTCTTCACCCGGCAGGCCTTTCTCAAGATGGCGGCAGGCGGAGCCATCGTGAACGTGTCCAGCATCCATGCCGAGGCCACCACGCCGCTGGTGTCCGCCTATGCAGCGGCCAAGGCGGCACTGCTGTCGTTGACGCGCTCGGCGTCGATCGAGGGCAGATCAAAGGGCATCCGCGTGAATGCGGTGCTCCCCGGGGCCATCGAGACGCCGATGCTGCGTGCCAACCCGAATCTGAAGTCGGGCGCGGAAGTGCTGGACGAAACGAACATCGGCCAGCCCGAAGACGTGGCGGCAGTCATTGCCGACCTGGCCTGCGCGGCGGCGCGCTTCGTCAACGGCGAGGGCGTCAGGGTCGACGGCGGGCGTCTCGTCGGTCTGTAAAAAGCGTCCTTCGCGGCGCCTGCCATGGGCACGCGGATTGCCGCATCCGGCCCTTCTCAAGCAGGAGCGGCCATGACCGACAAGCGAACTCAGCAGCAGGCGTCTGAAAGCAACATGGAAAAGGATCCCGGAGATTGGGTGACCGGTGACGAACCGATGACCGGCGCGCAGCGCTCCTACCTGAAGACCCTCAGCGAGGAAGCGCACGAGCCCTTCGACGAGAACCTGACGAAGGCCGAAGCATCACGCCGCATCGATGAACTGCAGGCCATCACCGGCCGCGGTCAGCCGCTCGACAAGGGGTCGGAGGGAAACCGGGAGAAGGGCGCGGAAGGCGACGAGTGATCGATCGGCCCGTGCGGGTCCTCGTCATACCGCAGGGTGCCCGCTCACCACATCTGGCGAAGCCGCCCTGCGATATCGAGAGCGGTCACCGGATGCACCGCGGGCTCGGACCGCTGCACTGCTGACGCTGCGGGGCCGGGCGTGTCGGCTGCGACCCGGTCTGCCGCCGCCGGCGCGACCACATCGAGGCAGGCCATCACCCCCGGCGTCAGAAAGCGGCTGCGCGCACCGAAAACGTGTGAGGCGCCCAGCCGCGGCTGGGCGGTGACGTAGTAGCGCTGCGGCTCCATCAAATGCAGCGTGTCGCGCGCGCG
>DAONCJ010000004.1:0-26531 GCA_035401985.1 Burkholderiaceae bacterium
GGTCCGCAGACGCTCAGTCCACCCGCAAGCCATGGACTTTCATCGCGCGCTGCCTCGCGGACAGCGCCTGCCAAGCCTCGCGCTCAGTTCGCCGCGAAGCAGTACAGCCGGCCCGAGCCGCCGGTGCGCACCAGCGCCTCGGCGCTGCAGCCGGCCGACTGATGGGAGAAATTCCACGACTTCGCCCAGTTCTCGGGCAGCGGGCCGTTGCGGTCGTGATGGCCGACAATCGCCGAGCCTTCGCCGCTGCTGGTCCATGCCCGGCAGGTAGTGTCGGTCTGTGGTGCGAAGGCGGTGCCGTCGGCACGCGAGCCGGTCAGGATGTCGTGCTCGTTCGGCTTGTCGGCGCGGCCGTTGACCTTGTTGCCCTTCTCGTCGAGCGCCGTGGCCTGGGAGATGTTGTTGCCATTGTGCAGATGGGCCACGTCGCGCGCGATCAGCTCGCCCTTGGCGTTGTGCCACGGGCCGGCTCCGATGCGGTCGCGGGCGTTCACCGAGGGCGTGCCGGCTGCGTTGGTGGCCGACGGGAAGGCGCCCGGTACGCTGAGATAGGCGCGCCAGGTCTTGCTGCCCGCGCCCGCCGCGGTGGCGAGCTTCTGGCAGTGCGCATCGGCGCCGGCCAGGCCGCCGAAGTCGCCGCCCTTGCCGCTGCCCGCGCTGGTGACAAAAAAGCTCATGGAGCCTGAACCCGGCATGACGGCGCAGGCAGACACGAGGGCAACTGCGGCGGCAGTCATGACAAGGGTTCGAGATTTGCGCACAGCCGGACTCCAGGGGGGTAGACGGACTGCGGATGTTACCTGTCCCCTGCGGTTCGCGTACGGGTCGGCGGATCGTCAGTAGTGAGCAATCTGATACGTCATGTTTCCGGGCTTGAAGGTCTGCTCGTATTTGGCGGTGAACAGACCGAACAGCTCGTCGTAGCGCATGCCGCCCGTCGCGGGGTCCATCACGTGCATCCAGCTGTCCCAGTTGGAGCCGTCGCCGGTGAAGCCTTCGATCACCCGTGCATGCAGCCCGCCGGCGCCGGCCGGCAGGTTGGCCGAGCCGATCCACAGCAGCCCGTGGTTGCGCAGCAACGAGATCCAGCCGCGCGGCGAGTAGCACATCATGGCGCCGCACCGCATGCCGGCCTGGCGGAAGAACTGCTCGGCCTGCGCGGGCGGCAGGCCCTGGTTGTTGTCGTACATGTCGACCCACTGCTTGCCCACTGCGGCCACCGCGTCGCGGATCTGCAGCAGGGGCGTCTGCCGCTTCCAGGCGGTGATCATCGTGTACGAGGTCGCCCAGCAGGTCATGTTGGTCGGCTGGCCGATCAGGGACTTGTTGCCGGGGACCGTGTAGTTGTATTCGGGCTCGGGCGTCGGCGGCGGATTCCAGGGCGGGAACAGCTTGTCGAGGCGTTCCATTGTCTGCTTGCCGACCACGCCGTCGATGCTCAGTTTCTCCTTGCTCTGGAACTCGCGCACGCGATCGACGGTTTCCTGCCCGAAGATGCCATCCGGAAAACCGAACTTCTTCGTCGAGGCCGGCATGGCGTAGCCGAGGTCGATCAGTGCGTCCTGGACCCGGTAGACCGGCGTGCCGGTCTCGCCCTTGTGCATCGGCGGCTGATTGTTCGCGGCCTGCTGCAGCCGCTTGTCGGACGCAAATCGAGGTGAGGCCAGGGGCATGTTGCCTCCGAGAAAAAAGGGACGGGAATGGAGCGCCTGGCCCAGTGTGCGGCGCGCCGGCGACAACCGCCATCCGACCTTGGTTGTAATCGAAAGCCGGGGGCGGCCCGACGCAGCGGATGGCGCAGTTCCAAGTTCGCACCACCCAGGGCGCTCGAATCGCGGCCCTGCCTCTATGATGAAGGGCCCGCCATGAGGCGCCCGGACGTCCGGCACCTGGCTGTCGAATTCAACTCAGGACATCCCGTGAGATTCAGTTTTTCACCCGAGCAGGAAGAGTTCCGGACGGTTGTGCGCCGGTTTCTGACCGACCGTTCGCCCACCAAGGAAGTGCGTCGCCTGATGGAGACGCAGGCCGGATGGGAGGCCGAAGGCTGGAAGGCGCTGAACACCGAACTGGGTCTGTGTGCGGTGCGCATTCCCGAGGCCCTTGGCGGCCATGGCTTCGGCTTCGGCGAACAGTGCGTCGTGCTTGAAGAAATGGGTCGTGCACTGTTGTGCGCTCCCTATTTCGCCACCGCGGTGCTGGGCGCCGGCGCCATTCTGAACGCCGGCTCGGCGCAGCAGCATGAGGCGCTGCTGCCCGGCATCGCCACCGGCGACACCATCGCCACGCTGGCCAGCGTCGAGGACAACGGCCGCTGGGACGCGGCGGGCACCACGCTCACGGCGACCAAGTCGGGCGGCACTTATCGCCTGAACGGCCACAAGAGCTTCGTGCTCGACGGGCACACCGCCAACCTGATCGTGGTGCTGGCCCGTGCCCCGGGCTCGTCCGGCGACACGGGCCTGTCGCTGTTCACCGTGCGCGGCGACGCGGCGGGCCTCGCGCGCCGTCCGCTCGCCACGATCGACCAGACCCGCAAGCTGGCCCGCCTGACCTTTGCCGATGTCGAGGCCACGCTGCTGGGCGATGAAGGCGGCGCTGCCGGGCCCTTTGCGCGCACGATGATCGAAGCGGCGGTTTGCCTGTCCAACGAAATGGTCGGCGGCGCCGTTCGCCTGCGCGAAGATGCGCTGGCTTATGCGCAGATGCGCATGCAGTTCGGCCGGCCGATCGCGGCCTTCCAGTCGATGAAGCACAAGCAGGCCGACATGCTGCTCGAGGTCGAGCTTGCCCGGTCGGCCGCGTACTACGCCGCTGCAGCCCTCGACGAGGGCGACGCCGACGTCGCGGCCACTGCCTCGCTGGCCAAGGCCTGCACCAGCGACACCTACCTGCAGACGGCCATCCATGCGATCCAGATCCACGGTGGCATCGGCTTCACCTGGGACAACGACACCCACCTGTGGTTCAAGCGCGCCAAGGGCTCCGAAGTGCTGTTCGGCGATGCGCACCATCACCGCGAACAGATGATGCGCCACTGGGCCGCCTGAGAAGGACGAACATCATGACCGAACTGAACGAATCGTCGGTGCGCGCCGAAGTGCGTGCCTGGCTCGAAGCCAACTGGAACCCCGACTACAGCCTGCTGGAGTGGCGCAACAAGCTGGTCGACTCCGGCTGGGGCGCGCCGCACTGGCCCAAGCAATGGTATGGCCGCGACCTGCCGGTCGGCCTGGTGCCGGTGGTGGAAGAAGAGTTCGCGCGCATCGGCGCGGTGGGCGTGGCGAAGGTCGGCATCCGCGTGCTGGCCGCCGCGACCATCCTGGCGCACGGCACCGATCTGCACAAGGAACGGTTCCTGCGCCGCAGCCTGACCGGCGAGGACGCCTGGTGCCAGCTGTTCAGCGAGCCGGGCAGCGGGTCGGACGCCGCCGGTGCGGTCACGCGAGCCGACCGCAAGGGCGACCATTGGGTCATCAACGGCCAGAAGCTCTGGACCTCGGGGGCGCAGAAGGCCGACTGGGGCCTGCTGCTGGCGCGCACCGACTGGAGCAAGCCCAAGCACGCCGGACTGTCGTTCTTCATCATCGACATGCACCAGCCCGGTGTCGTCGTGCAGCCGCTCAAGCAGATGAACGGCCACGCCACCTTCAACCAGATCTTCATCACCGATGCCGTCGTGCCGCCCGAGCTGCTGCTGGGCAAGGAAGGCGGCGGCTGGGCGGTCACCACCACCACGCTGATGCACGAGCGTCGCGGTGCCGACGGGCTGCGCTCCTGGGGTTCGGCCGGTTCGGACAAGGCCGGCCGCGCCTACGATGAAGAGCGCGCCGAGCTGGCGGTCGCCCTGGCGCCCTACAAGTGGTATCCCAACCGCGCGGGCCGGGTCGAACTGATCGTTCCGCGTGCGAAGGAAACCGGCAAGATCAACGATCCGGCGGTGCGCCAGGAAATCGCCCGGCTGCTGACGCTGGCCAAGTCCGCCGAGTGGACCGCACGACGTGCCCGCACCGCCCAGGAGAACGGTCTGCCCCAGGGACCGGAAGGCTCGCTGGGCAAGCTGGCGGCCAGTCATGTCGCACGGGCCGCCGCGCGCGTGCACACGCTGATCAGCGGCGCCGACGCCCTGCTGTCGGGTGAAGACGGCCCGCTCAATGGCACGATCGCCGAGATCCTGATCTCGGTGCCGGCCACCTCGATCGCGGGCGGCACCGACGAGATCCAGCGCAACATCATCGCCGAACGGGTGCTTGGGATGCCCAAGGAGCCCAGCATCGACACCGACAAACCGTATCGCGACGTGCCGCGAAACATGCCGCGCTGACCGGCTCACCCGAGACTGCCCCGTGAATTCACGCATCCTGTTCGTCAAGCGCCCCAGCGGCTGGGTCGATCCTTCGTGCTTTGCGCTGGAGGAATGTCCCGAGCCGGTGATCGGTCCGCAGGACGTGCTGGTCCAGGCGCTGTACCTGTCCACCGACCCTTATCTGCGGGGCCGGATGAACGAGGGGCCGTCCTATGCGCCGGGATTCGCGCTGAACAAGCCGATCGTGTCGCGGGTCGTCGGGCGCGTGATCGCCTCGCAAAATGCGAAGTTCGCGGTCGGCGACCATGTCTGGGGATTCCTCGACTGGGCTCAGCGGGTGGCCGTGCCCCGCGGCGAAGGCCTGCAGCGCATCGACGCCTCGCTGGGTCGTGTCAGCCTGGCCGTCTCGGCGCTTGGCATGCCGGGGCTGACCGCCTGGGTCGGCGCGATCGAACTGGGCATGCCGGCGCCCGGTGACACCGTGTACATCTCGTCCGCCGCCGGCGCGGTCGGACAACTCGCGGGGCAGTTTGCCAAGCGGGCCGGTGCGCGGGTGGTCGGTTCGGCCGGCAGCGACGACAAGGTCGCCTATGTGCTCGACAAATGCGGCTTCGATGCGGCGTTCAACTACAAGACCACCGACATCGACGAGGCGCTGAGCCAGCACTGCCCCAAGGGCATCGATGTGTACTTCGACAACGTCGGCGGCGCCACGCTCGAGGCGGCGCTCCGCCATGCCAACATCGCGGCGCGGTTTCCGGTGTGCGGCATGATTTCGGCCTACAACGAGGTCGGCGACCGCGGCATCCGCGGCCTGCAGGCAGTGCTGAGCAAGCGCATCACGATGACCGGCTTCATCATCTACGACCACGTGCACAAGCTGCCCGCCTACCTCGCGCGCGTGGCGCCGTGGTTTCGCAGCGGCGAGATGGTCTTCCACGAGGACATCGTGCAGGGCATCGAGAACGCGCCGGCCGCGCTCATCGGCATGATGCAGGGCGAGGCGATCGGCAAGCGCCTGGTCCAGGTCGCCCCCGAATAGACCGTTTCACGAAAGACAACCCGATGACAACTCTCGCGCCCTACAGCGTGGTCGCCTTCAATGCCGCCAAGCTGTCCGAGAACAAGATGCACGACGACACGGTGGCCAAGCGCTTCGGCTTCACCGGCGGCCTGGTGCCGGGTGTCGATGTGTTCGCCTACATGAGCCATGCGCCGATCGCGCGCTGGGGCCGCGACTTCCTCGAGCGCGGCGAGATGGCCGGCCGCTTCGGCAAGCCGCTGTACGAGGGCCAGACCGCCACGGTCACCGCGCAGGAGCACGATGGCGGACTGGACATCTCGATCGAAAGCCAGGGCATCGTCTGCGGCACGGCGCGCGCGACGCTGCCGGCCGCACCCGCCCCTGCGCTGCGGTTGAGCGATTTCGAGGAGGGCAGCCCGCCGCCTGCGCACGAGCAGCGTCCGCCGGCCGACGAGCGCAGCTACCGGCCCGGCGCCTGGCTGGCGATCCGCCCGTTCGTCTTCGATGCCGAACAGCAGGCAACCTATCTGAAGGACATCGGCGAGCGCGATCCTTTGTATTCCGAGCAGGGCTTGCTGCACGACGGCACGCTGCTGCGCGCCTGCAACTGGGTGCTCACCCACAATGCCCGCATGGGGCCGTGGATCCACGTCGGCAGCAAGGTGCAGCATCTGGCCACCGGGCGCGTCGGCGACGAGATCTCGACCCGCGCGCGGGTGCTGCGCAACTACGAGAACAAGGGCCACAAGATCGTCGAGCTCGACGTGCTGATCGTCGCCAACGGCACGACCCCGATCGCGCGCGTCGAGCACGCGGCGATCTACGAGCCGCGGCAGGTGCGGGCCGCCTGAGCGGCCCGGCCGCTCAGACGATCCGGCTCTTCTTGTCGCCCCAGTACTTGTCGCGCAGCACCTTCTTGTAGAGCTTGCCGGTGGGCAGGCGCGGCAGTTCGTTGGTGAAGTCGATCGAGCGCGGCACCTTCTGGCGCGACAGGTGCTCGTTGCAGAAGGCGATCAGCTCTTCGGCAAGTTCCGGCCCGAAGGTCACGCCCGGCGCCGGCTGGACGACCGCCTTCACCTCTTCGCCGAGATCCTCGTTGGGCACGCCGAACACCGCTGCGTCCATCACCTTCGGGTGCGTGATCAGCAGGTTCTCGCATTCCTGCGGATAGATGTTCACCCCGCCCGAAATGATCATGAAGGTCGAGCGGTCGGTCAGGTACAGGAACCCGTCGTCGTCGACGTAGCCGACATCGCCGACGGTGCTCATCGTGCCGTCCGCCGAGCGCGATTCGGCGGTGCGCGCCGTGTCGTTGAAATACTCGAACGGCGTGGCGGTCTTGAACCAGATCTCGCCGGACACCCCCTTGGGACAGGGCTGCATGTTCTCGTCGAGGATGTGCAGGTCGCCGAGCAGAACCCGTCCGACCGAGCCCCGGTGCGCCAGCCACTCGTGGCTGTCGCAGGCGGTGAAGCCCAGGCCTTCGGTGGCGCCGTAGTATTCGTGAATGATCGGGCCCCACCACGCGATCATCTGCTCCTTGACCTGGGCCGGGCAGGGCGCCGCGGCATGGATCGCGATCTCCAGCGATGACAGGTCGTAGCGCGTGCGCACCGCTTCGGGCAGCTTGAGCATCCGGCTGAACATGGTCGGCACCAGCTGGCTGTGGCTGACCTTGTACTTCGGGATCAGCGCCAGATACTGCTCGGGATCGAAGTGCTCCACGATGATCACGGTGCCGCCGTTGCGGATGGTCAGCGAGACCGCCGCCTGCGGCGCCGAGTGGTACAGCGGCGCCGGCGACAGATAAATCATGTCGGCCCTGTAGTGCCAGAGCTTGTTCAGGAAGTCGAACAGCGGCAGCGGCTTGGAGGGCGGGTTGTCGGGCAGCGGGCGCACGATGCCCTTGGGCCGCCCGGTGGTGCCGGACGAATACAGCATCGGCGTGCCCAGCGACTCGTCGGCGATCGGTGTGGCAGGAAAGGCGGCCACCGCGCTGGCGTAGTCGCGCAGCGGGCCCTCGTCGCCGCCCATGCCATCGACGATCAGGCACAGCGTCACGTTCGGGCACTGCTTGAGCGCCTCCAGGGCCACCTCGCGGCGCGAGGCGGACAGGATCAGCGCCTTGGACTCGCTGTTGTTCAGGATGTAGGCGAGCTCATCGGCCTTCAGATACGAATTCACGCAGGTGTAGTACAGGCCGGACCGCTCGCCCGCCGCGCAGGCTTCGAGATAGCGGTTGTTGTTCTCCATGAAGATCGCGTAGTGGTCCAGGCGCTTCAGGCCGTGCGATCGCAGCAGGTGCGCGAGGCGGTTGCTGCGGGCCTCGAGCTCGGCGTAGCTCACCGCCTCGCCGGTGCTGGCCATGATGAAGGCCGCCCGATCGGCGTGGTCCACTGCGTGTTGTCCTGGGTACATGGTCGTGTCTCCGTTGGATGTCTTGCCGAATGACTGGCCGGATGCCGCGGGGCCCGTTTGCGTGCATTCTGCCATCGACCGAAGACCGCGGCGCCGGATCCCGGGTGTGCCCTTCTGGCGCGCATCGCGATGATTCATTACTGTAGGCGGCTTTCCTTCGGACCCTTGGAGTTGAATCGATGAGCGCGTTTCGCATGCTGGTCCTGGGTGGCGACGGTGTGGGCCCTGAAGTGACTGCACAGGCGCTGCGGGTGGGCCGCTGGATCGCCGGGCGGCATACCCGGGAGATCGACTTCTTCGAAGAGCCTTACGGACTGTCCGCATTCAAGGCGCAGGGCGAGATCCTGCCTGCGCGCACGCTGGCCGCCGTGCGCGAAGCGGACGCCATCCTCTTCGGCGCCATCGGCGGCGACTATGCGGGTGTGCCGGTCGCGCAGCGCCGCGAGGGCAGCGTGCTGCGCCTGCGCCGCGAGCTGGTTCTGTTCGCCAACCTGCGTCCGGTGCGTTACTGGCCGGCGCTGGCGGCCAGCTGCCCGCTGCGGCCCGAAGTCGCCCGCGGCACCGACATCGCGCTGGTGCGCGAGAACGTCGGCGGACTGTATTTCGGTCAGCCGCGCGGCATCGAAACCCTGGCCGACGGGCGCCGGGAAGCGGTCAACACGCTGCGCTACACCAGCGACGAAATCGAGCGCGTGGCGCGTTTCGCCTTCGAGCTGGCGCGCACCCGGCGCCGGCAGGTCTGCTCGGTCGACAAGTCCAACGTGCTGGAGTCCGGCGTGCTGTGGCGCCAGACGGTGAGCGCACTGCACGAGCGCGAGTATTCCGATGTGGCGCTGTCGCACATGCTGGTCGACAACTGCGCGATGCAGCAGGTGCGCGACCCGCGCCAGTTCGACGTCATCGTCACCGACAACATGTTCGGCGACATCCTGTCCGATGGTGGCGGCGCGGTGGCCGGCTCGCTCGGCATGCTGCCCTCGGCATCGCTCGGGGCTGCCGGCCCGGACGGCCGGCGGCCCGCCTTGTACGAGCCGGTGCACGGCAGCGCGCCCGACATCGAGGGCAAGGGGGTGGCCAATCCGATCGGCGCGATTCTCAGTCTGGCGCTGGCCCTGCGCCATTCGGTCGGCGACGAGGCGGCCGCGGCGCGCGTCGAGCAGGCGGTGACCCGGGCGCTGGAGGCAGGCGCGCGAACCGCCGACATCGCCGCACCGGGCGAGACGGTGATCGGCACGGCCGCCATGGGGGACGCAGTGCTCGCTGCATTGAGCCAGTCGTAGGGACGGCCGCAGCCCGGGCCTGCGCGTCGGTCGCAGGGCCGCAGGCGGGCACATCGGCCCGCTCGTACTTCAGTCGTATTGCCGCGGCTCGGGCTCGATGCCAGGCTGAGGTTCGGCCTTGTCCCGGCCCTCCACTACTGAAGGCGAAGCCATCATGACAGTCACCCTCCTGGCACCCCACTGGGCTGCCAACGCTCGTCTCCAGAAGGCCGCGAACAGCAGCCCGCCGCTGCGCCAGGGCGAGCCCGACAAGGTGGCGGTGAAGCTGCTTCAGCAGGCCTTGACCACTGCGGGCTTCCCGATGAAGGCAGGCCCCGACGGCCTGTTCGGCAACCAGACCGCGCAGGCCGTCATCGCGGCTGAAAAGCACTTCGGATTCGAGGTCGACGGAGGCGTGGCCGGTCGCGAGGTGATCGGAGCGCTCGATCTCAGCCTGCGCGGCTGGAAGCCGCCGCCCGGAGCGCACTGGGGCGGCCTGCTGGCCCGGACCATCATCCCGGTGGCGCAGCGCAAGATCGGGCGGGCACTGACCGCGCTCGGCGATGTGCGCACCATGCTGCAGGTGGGCGGCTTCGATTTCGTGACCGCCGATGGAGTGACGATGTCGGCGCTGCGCACGCACTTCAAGCTGGTGCCGCCCGGGGGGGCGCGTCAGCCGATCGAAGAGTTCATCACGCTCGCCACCATCGATCCGCTGATCGCGAACTTTCGCGGCATCCGCAATACGCTGAACAGTCCGCGGCTGGTGCGCCACTCCATCTGCACCCTGGGGCTCGATGTCGCGGCCGAGGCAGCGTTCGGCGGACCCGAGCTGTTCGGCCCTGCCTACTCGGATTTTCGCTTCGATCCGGTGGGCGTGACGAATATCGACATCACCGGCCCCAATTCGCTGGCGGCGATGATGATGCACGAGGCGACGCACGTCATCGACGCCCGGTCGGGCGACGACGCGACATCCCACATCTCTGAGTTCACCGCCGCCTACGAGACCCAGCCGGCGCGCCATGCCCGTCATAATCCGAGTGCCTTCGCGACCTTCGCGGCCCATATCGACGATGGCGCCGACCGCCCCCGGGCCCTGCGCTTCGGGCTGGGGGCGGGCCGGCCCCTCTGATCCGAGGTTCTTCCGAACACCATGAATTCCGCTCCCTTGAATCATCTGGACGCCTGGCAGCTCGTCCAGGCCCTGGCTCGACGTGAGCTGCGCGCCGAGGACCTGATGCAGGCCTGTCTGGACCGGATCGCCGAACGCGAAGACGTGGTCCATGCATTTGCGCATCTCGATCCCGACGCGGCTCTGGCGCAGGCCCGGGCGCTCGATGCGGGCGCGACGCGGGGCCCGCTGCACGGCCTGCCGCTGGGCGTGAAGGATCTGCTCGACACCGCGGACATGCCCACCGGCTACGGCTCGCCCATCTACGCAGGCCAGCGTCCTGCAGCCGATGCGGCCACCGTGGCGCTGTGCCGTGAAGCGGGCGCGGTGGTGGCGGGCAAGACCGTCACGACCGAGTTCGCGTATTTCCATCCGGGCCCCACGGCCAATCCGCATAACCCGGCGCACACGCCGGGCGGGTCGTCCAGCGGTTCGGCTGCCGCGGTCGCCGACCGCATGCTGCCCCTGGCCCTGGGCACCCAGACAGCCGGCTCGGTCATACGTCCGGCCGCCTATTGCGGCGTGGTCGGCTTCAAGCCGAGCTGGGGAAGGGTGCCGCGGGCCGGCGTCAAAAGCTTGTCCGAGACGCTGGACACCATCGGCGGATTCGGGCGCAGCGTGCGCGATGTGGCGCTGCTGGGTTCGGTGCTGCTCAGCGATGCGCGGCTCGCGGCGCTCGCCCATCAGCCCGATGTCCAGGCGCCCCGCATCGGCCTGTGCCGAACCCCGCAATGGCCCCAGGCCGATGGGGATACCCAGGCCGCCTGGGCTGCCGCCACCCGCTCGCTTGCGCCCGAGGCGTCAGAACTGGGCGCGGTTGCGCTGCCCGAGGGCCTGGGCGACCTGATCGAACTGCAGAAGCAGGTGATGGCATTCGAGACGGCGCGTGCGCTCAGCCATGAACGGGTCAGCCATCGCGGTGGTCTGAGCGAGCGCTTGCGAACGCTGCTCGACGAGGGCATGACGATTTCTGCGGAGGAGCACACGGTCCGCCTGATCCGCCGGGCCCAGGCGCGGCACAGCGTGGGTGCGCTGTTCGACCGCTGGGATGTGCTGCTCGCCCCGAGCGCCACCGGCGAGGCGCCCGCAGGCCTGGGCGCCACCGGTGATCCGGTGTTCTGCCGGACCTGGACGCTGCTGGGTCTGCCCTGCGTGCACCTGCCCTTCGCCACGGGCCGAAACGGGCTGCCCGTCGGGCTGCAGCTGATCGGCCGCTGGGGCCACGATGTTCAGCTTCTGGCCGCCGCCCACTGGGTGCACCAGCGGCTGCTCGGCTGATCGGCAGGCGGCCTCGCCGGCGTTCAGGTCCCGCAGTAGGTCTTGTAGCCGCGGGACTGCGCTGCCGTGGCCGGCTCGGCATAGTCTGCACGGTCGGCGCGCTCGTCGAAGGGCTGCTGCAGCACCGCCAGCAGCGCCTCGAAGGGCGCAAAATCGCCCTGGTCCACGGCTGCGGCCAGCGCCTGCTCGACCTTGTGGTTGCGGGGGACGTATGCCGGGTTGGTCTGGCGCATCGCCTGCGCACGCTCGCCGGGCTGACGACCGTCGCCGCCTGCCCGTGTCTGCCAGCGGGCCAGCCAGTCATTCGCTGCGCCGGCGTCCGCGAACATCGCCCGCCAGCCCTCATCCGCGCCCGGAAGCCCGCTGTCGGCCGCATCCGAGAGCCGTCGGAAGGCCTGGGTGAAGTCGACCTGCTGCGCATCGAGCAACGCCAGGAAATCGCCGGCCAGGGCGGCGTCGTCCGGCGCCTCGCCGCTCAGGCCCAGCTTGGCGCGCATGACGGCGAGCCAGTGGTGTTCGTAGCGTGCGGGGAAGGCATCGATCACCGCGGTGGCCAGCGCCACCGCGCGTTCAGGATCGGGGCCCAGCAGCGGCAGCAGCGTCTCGGCCAGACGGGCCAGGTTCCAGCGGGCGATCAGCGGCTGATTGCCGTAGGCGTAGCGTCCGCCGGTGTCGATCGAACTGAACACCGTTTCAGGATCGTACTGATCCATGAAGGCGCACGGGCCGTAATCGATCGTCTCGCCCGACAGCGTCATGTTGTCGGTGTTCATCACGCCATGGATGAAGCCCACGCCCATCCAGCGCGCGATCAGTGAAGCCTGGCGCTCACAGACGGCCTCGAGCAGTCCCAGATAGCGGTTGCCGTCCCCGGTCACGGGCGACGCTGGATGGCGCTCGATCGTGTAGTCGGCCAGCTTGCGCAGCAGATCCTCGTCGCCCCGCGCGGCGGCGAACTGGAAGGTGCCCACGCGCAGATGGCTGGCGGCCACGCGCGTGAGCACCGCGCCCGGCTGAGGGCCGGCGTCGCGGTAGATGTCCTCGCCGGTGAGCGTGGCGGCCAGCGCGCGGGTGGTCGGGATGCCCAGCGCATGCATCGCTTCACCGATCAGGTATTCGCGCAGCACCGGGCCGAGCGCGGCCTTGCCATCGCCGCCGCGCGAGAACGGCGTGCGTCCCGAGCCCTTGAAGGCGATGTCGCGGCGCCGGCCATGCCGGTCGATGACCTCGCCGAGCAGCAGCGCCCGGCCGTCACCGAGCTGCGGAGAAAATCCGCCGAACTGGTGGCCGGAATAGGCCTGTGCGATGGGCGTGGCGCCCTCGGGCATCTGATTGCCGCTGAAGAGGGTCGCGCCCAGCGGCGAGTCGAGCACATCGGCGACCAGGCCCAGCTCGTCGGCCAGCGCACGGTTGAATTTCACCAGCGCCGGTTGCGGCACCTTCGCGGCCTGCCAGGGCACAAACGCGCCCTCGAGCTGACGTGCGTAGGTGTTGTCGAAGGCGAAGCCGGCCATGGCGGCCTGCGCGGCGCTGCTGTTCGTGTTCATTCCTTCACCTTCTCCAGCGACAGCGCGTTCATGCAATAGCGCAGACCGGTCGGCGGAGGTCCGTCGGGAAACACA
This sequence comes from Burkholderiaceae bacterium, assembly GCA_035401985.1. Taxonomy (GTDB): domain Bacteria; phylum Pseudomonadota; class Gammaproteobacteria; order Burkholderiales; family Burkholderiaceae_E; genus Quisquiliibacterium. The sequence continues at coordinate 13,082 of DAONCJ010000004.1, forward strand.
TGGCCGAGGTGTGCATCGCAGGTGCTGCAGGTCGCTTCGATGCGCACCATGCCGTGGCTGTTGTCGCCGATGTAATCCACCACGTTGTCCTTCAGGGGCTGCGTGAAGGAAGGCCAGCCGCTATGGGATTCGAACTTGTGGGTCGCGTCGAACAGCTGAGTGCCGCAGCACACGCAGCGATAGATGCCCGGCTCGAAGATGCTGCACATCTCGGAGCTGAAGGGCCGTTCCGTGCCCGCGAGACGGGTGACCTGGAACTGCTCGGGCGTGAGCTGCTCGCGCCACTGCGCCTCGCTCTTCTCAACGCGCCGCTCGGGTGCCGGATTGCCGCGCTGCGCGCGCGAGACGACGTCGCTCCAGGTGTGCATGGGTGCTGCCTCTGATGGGGGTGAGGCGTCACTGTACCGCCGCGCGACGCCGGCCGGGGGCGGAGCCTGTGCCACGCGTGGGGTCGGCGAATCGGATGTGGCGCCAGCGGAACCAGTTCACGGTCTGCAGCAAACACTCCGTGCCTCGGCGATGCCCGTGTGCGACGCTTGCGACCTGAATTCCTGACAATAGTCTGACGGCAATCTTGAGGAGTCACTTTGCGTGGCCCGCATTTGCGTCGTGTGTTTCTTTTCCGTCGCCATCTTTCATGCGAACTGTGCTCACCCTGTTCGGGACCCGTCCCGAAGCGATCAAGCTGGCCCCGGTGCTGCGCGCACTCCAGGCGCGTGAAGGGCTGCTGCGCAGCGTTCATGTCTCGTCGTCGCAGCACACCGACCTGCTGCATCCGCTGGCTCGTCGGCTCGGGCTGCGGATCGATCACGACTTGTCGGTGATGCATGCGGGGCAGAGCCCGGCCGATGTGCTGGCCCGCGTGGTCGCCGGGCTGTCGGCGCTGTTCGCGCGCGAGCGTCCCGATCTCGTGCTGGTCCAGGGCGACACGACCACCGCACTGGCCGGCGCGCTGGCCGCCTGCTACGGCCGCATCGCCGTCGGGCATGTCGAGGCGGGTCTGCGCACGGGCGACCGTCAAAGTCCCTTCCCCGAGGAACTCAACCGTCGCATGATTTCGCAGGTCGCCGATCTGCATTTCGCGGCCACCGAAGGCAATCGGCAGACACTGCTCCGCGAGGGACTGTCCGCGCACGCGCAGGTTCACCTGACCGGCAATCCGGTGGTCGACGCGCTGATGCAGATGCGCGACCACGTGACGCCGGATGCGGGGCTGTCGCAGCTGCTCGCCGGGCTCGCAGACAAGCGCCTGCTGGTCGTCACGACGCATCGTCGCGAGAATTTCGGCGCGATCATGAGAGGCCATCTGCAGGCGCTGCGCCGCTTCGTCGAACGCCATGGCGATGTGGCGGTCGTGTTTCCGGTGCATCCGAATCCGTCGGTCGTCGCCGCGGCACGCGAGGAACTGGGCGGCGCCGATCGCATGCATCTGATCTCCCCGCTCGAGTACCCCGATTTCATCCATCTGCTCTCGAAGGCCTGGCTGATCGCATCGGACTCCGGCGGCATCCAGGAAGAGGCCCCGTCCCTGGGCAAGCCGGTGCTCATTTTGCGCGACACGACCGAGCGGCCCGAGGTGCTCGACTGCGGGATCGGGCGGCTGGTCGGTCACAGCGGCGATCTGTTCGAGGCGATGCTGGAAGACTGCCATGCCGATCCGAGCTGGGTCGACTCGGCGCGATCGGTGAAGAACCCCTTTGGCGCGGGCGACGCGGGCGAGCGGATCGCCGCGCTGGTGCAGGACTTTCTGACGCCGGCCGCTGTGCGGGCACGCAGCGCCGCATCGGCGCCGGGAGTTGTGAACGCATGAAGATAACGGTGATGATGCCGGCCTACAACGAGGAGCGCGATCTCCCGGGCCTGCTTGAACGCACCCGCGAAGCGCTGCAAGGCTGGGCCGACTACCAGGTGATGATCGTCGACGACGGCTCGCGTGACGACACCGCGGCGATCGCCATCGCGGCGTCGCAGCACATGCCTCTGACGTTGATCCAGCACGCGCGCAATCAGGGATTGGGCGCCGCCATGCGCACCGGCCTGAAGGCAGCATCGCAGATCGATGGCGTGGTGGTGACGATGGACGCCGACAACTCGCAGGGACCGGAACTGATACGCCGCATGGTCGAGGAGATCGGCAGCGGGGCCGACGTCGTGATCGCCTCGCGCTTTCAGCCCGGCTCGCAGGAGGTCGGCGTGCCGCCGCATCGCAAGTTCCTCAGCCACCTGTCGAGCGCGGGCATCCGGATGCTGGTCGGCTATCCGGGCGCGCGCGATTACACCTGCGGCTATCGGGTCTATCGTGCCGAAGTGCTGCGCCGCCTGATCGCACGCTATGGCGACAACTTCGTCCGCGAAAACGGCTTCGCCTGCATGCTCGAACTGCTGCTGAACCTGCGCCGCCTTCGCGTCAAGGTGGCCGAAGTGCCGCTGGTGCTGCGCTACGACCTGAAGGAGGGTGCCAGCAAGATGCGCATCTTCCGCACGATGTGGCGCTATGTCGTGACGATCACTCGTGGCTGGCTGCCGCTGTCGGCGCCCGCGCGCGCGGTGAACGAGCCGATCGCGGCGACGGTCACCGTCCGTTCGGACGGACGCGGCCCCGGTCTGCCACCCGGTGCGCATGGGCGCTGAACCGGCATCGCGACAGGTCGCTGTGATCGGCGGCGGCATCGCCGGCCTGGCCTGCGCGCACCACCTGGCACGCGCCGGTGCCCGGGTGACCCTGTACGAGTCGTCGGACCAGCTCGGCGGACTGGGCACCCACTTCGAATGCGAGGGTGTGGCGCTCGAGCGCTTCTACCACTGCATGCTGCCCACCGATCGCCATCTGCTGGCGCTGCTCGACGAGCTGGGTCTGGCCGATCAGACCTACTGGAAGGAAACCACCTTCGGCTTCATGCGCGCCGGGCGCCTGTTCGGCCTGAACACGCCGCAGGACCTGCTGCGCTTCGAGCCCCTGCCGTTCATCGACCGGCTGCGGGTCGGCGCCACCGGCCTTTGGGGGCGCATCCGGCGTGCCGGCGGCCTGGACGACATCACCTGCGAGGACTGGCTGACCGCCCTGTCCGGACGGCGAGCCTTCGCCACGTTCTGGAAGCCGATGCTGCAGGCGAAGTTCGGCGACCGGTACCGCGATGTGCCGGCGCTGTGGTTCTGGACCCGCTTCAATCGCGAGAAGGGCGGCAGCAAGGAAAGCAAGGGACACATCCGCGGCGGCTACCGCCGGATCGCCACCGCGCTGGCCGGCTCGATCCGGTCGTACGGCGGACAGGTGCGGCTCAACACGGCAATCGAATCATTGGATCTGAGCGCCGACGGGCGGCCCTGCGTGCGACTGGCCGATCGAACGGCGCCCGTGTTCGATCAGGTCGTCTTCACCGGGCCGGTGGCCGCGCTCGGACCTCTGCTCGCCGGCGGGCAGCTGGCGGACAAGGCCGCGGTCGCAGGCGAGGGCATCGACATGCAGGGCGTGGTCAATGCGGTGCTGCTGCTGCGCCGCGGCCTGACCTCGCATTACTGGGTCGCCTCGATCGATCCCGAGGTGCCCTTCCAGGGCATCGTCGAAAGCACGACGCTGATGGACCGGGAGGAAACCGGCGGCCTGCACCTGATCTACCTGATGAACTATCTGCACCGGACGGACCCGCTGTTCGCACGGTCCGACGAGCAGACGCTGCAGGTGTATCTTGCCGGTCTCAAGCGCCTGTTCCCGACCCTGCGCGACGACGACGTGGTGCAGGCGCGGGTGTTTCGCAGTGCGCTGGTCGAACCGCTGTACACGGTCGGATATCGCCGTCGTCAGCCGCCGGTGGCCCTGCTGCCGGGCCGGGTCTATCTTTCGACCGCGGCCCAGGTCTACCCCGAGGTGACATCCTGGAACGGCTCGGCGGGGCTTGCCCGCCGGGTCGTGGACCAGATGCTGGCCGAACACTGAACAGGAATTCGAATGCAGTCTCCCACCCGGTGGAGCCTTGTCGGCCTCAGCGTCGGTCTCGCGTTCCTCTGGTTCGCCATGCGCAACGCCAACCTGGACGCGGCATGGCAGGTGCTGCGCGACCTGCATCTGGGATGGACGAAGGCCGTGTTCGCAGGGGCGCTGCTGTTCATGCTGATCAAGAGCCTGCGCTGGGCGATCGTGCTGCGCCCGGTGCTGCGTGCGCCGCTGGGCCTGATCTCGCGCACGGTGTATGTCGGGACGGCCGCCAATCTGATCGTGCCGCATTCGGGCGAGGTGCTGCGTGCGTCGCTGCTGGCCCGCAAGGAAAGCGTGGCCGCCAGCGCGGTGCTGGCGACGATCGCCATCGAGCGGATGCTCGATTTCGTTGCGCTGGTCGTGCTGACCGCGGTCGCGCTATTGATCGATCCGCGGGTCTCGCCGGTGCTGTGGTCGGCGGGCGCGCTGAGCCTCGCGTTCGTGCTGCTGGGACTGGCGGTCGTGACGATGCTGATGCGCCCGCGGCCGATCTTCCGGCGCTGGGGCCAGTCAGCGCTGCGCCTTCTTCCGAGCCGGCTCCGCCGATGGGTCGCGCATCAGGTCACGCGGGGCGTGGCCGGTCTGGGCTCGCTGAGCGATCCCATCGCGGTGCTGAAGCTGCTTGCGCTGTCGGTGCTGCAGTGGGCGTGCATCGTGGCAGCCATCTGGGCCTGTGCCCGCGCGGTCGGCATCACCATTCCGCTGTCCGGAGCGATCGCGGTTTTCGTGCTGACGGTGATCGGCCTGACGCTGCCCTCGTCGCCGGCGCAGCTCGGCACGATCCAGCTCGCCTTCGTGGCCGGGCTCGAGCTGGTCGACGCGGATCCTGCCAATGCGTTCGCGGCGTCGGTGGTCTACACGCTGTTCGTGAACGTGGCGATGATGGTCATCGGCGGTATCTGCTGGTTCGCCTCCGACTGGGTGCGGCCGGCCAGGCCCGCCGCGGGCAGTGCACCGCACGCCTGAGCCTGCTCTGCGTTCCTCGGTTCAAAGCCCAAGCCCACGCCGAAACCCAAGTCGAACTTCAGCGCTGCCACGGCGCTGACGGGTCGCCCGGCAACGCGGCGCGGGCATCGGCCAGTACCTGCTCCGACACCATGCCCTGCCGGTGCAGCGCGTGGAGCGCGGCGAGCACGATCGACGCGGCATCGACTTCGAAGAACGAACGCAGCGCCGCGCGGGTGTCGCTGCGCCCGAAGCCGTCGGTTCCGAGCGTGACATAGGGCCGACCTTCAGGCACGAAAGCGCGGATGCTCTCGGGCACTGCGCGGACATAGTCGCTGACCGCGACCACGGGTGACCGGTCCGTCGACGCGCCACCCTCGTCATCGGCCCCCAGCAGCCGCGCCACCTGAGCGCGACCGCTGGCGCCGCCGAGCCGGGCGCTTCGCTCGCGCGCCATGCCGTCGCGGGCCAGCTCGCTCCAGCTGGTGACGCTGAACACCTCGGCGGCCACGGCATACTGCCCGGCGAGCCGGTCGGCCGCGACCAGCGCTTCCTGCAGCAGCGCGCCGCTGGCCAGCAGGCTGACCCTTGGTGCGCCGCTGGCCGTCGCAGCGGCAGGCCGCAGCCGGTACATGCCGGCCAGCAGGTCGTCGCGCACACCCTCGGGCAGCGCGAGCTGGAGCTGGTTCTCGTTGCCCACGGTGAGGTAGTGGAAGACATCGCGCTGCTCCTCGAGCATCTCGCGCATGCCGTGTTCGATGATCGTCGCCAGCTCGCCTGCGAACGCGGGGTCCCAGGCGCGGCAGTTCGGCACGGTGGCGGCGATCAGGTGCGAGCTGCCGTCCTGGTGCTGGAGTCCTTCGCCGCCCAGCGTCGTGCGGCCGGCCGTGGCGCCGATCAGGAATCCGCGCGAGCGCTGATCAGCCGCCGCCCAGATCTGGTCGCCGACACGCTGAAAGCCGAACATCGAGTAATAGATGTAGAAGGGCAGCATGGCCACGCCATTCACGGTGTAGCTGGTGGCCGCCGCCGTCCATGAGGCCAGCGCCCCGGCCTCGGTGATGCCTTCCTCGAGGATCTGGCCGTTCAGCGCCTCGCGGTAATACAGCATCTCGTCGATGTCTTCGGGCTCATAGCGCTGTCCCACCGACGAATAGATTCCGATCTGCCGGAACAGGTTCGCCATGCCGAAGGTGCGCGCCTCGTCGGCCACGATCGGCACGATCCGCGGGCCCAGGGTCGGGTCCTTCAGCAGCCCGCCCAGCATCCGCACGAAGGCCATCGTCGTGGACATCTCGCGCTGCTCGCCGGCCAGCGCGAAGCCGGCCCATCCGCTCACCGGCGGCACGGGCAGCGGCTCGCAGGCGGCCACCCGTTGCGGCATCGGGCCGCCGAGCGCGGCGCGCCGCTCGCGCAAATAGCGCATGGCGGGCGTCGCGTCATCCGGTCGCACGAATTCCAGCGCCTCGGCCTGGGCATCGGTCAGGGGCAGCCGGAAGCGGTTGCGGAATTCGATCAGCGCGTCGGTGTCCAGCTTCTTCTGCTGGTGCGTGGTCATCCGGCCCTGGCCGGCGCGGCCCATGCCGAAGCCCTTCTTGGTGTGCGCAAGGATCACCGTCGGCTGGCCGGTGTGGCGCGCGGCCGAGTGGTAGGCGGCGTACAGCTTGACGGGGTCGTGGCCGCCGCGCGTGAGCCGGTCGATCTGCTCGTCGGTCATGCCCTGGGAGAGCGCCCGCAGTGCGTCGTTCTGGCCGAAGAAGCGCTCGCGGTTGAACCGGCCGTCAGTGGCCGCATAGGTCTGGAACTGGCCGTCGACGGTGGCGCTGAAGGCGTCGATCAGCGCGCCTTGCGAATCGCGGGCCAGCAGGCCGTCCCAGTCGCTGCCCCAGACCACCTTGACGACATTCCAGCCCGCGCCCGAGAACAGCGCTTCGAGCTCGTCGATGATCCGACCGTTGCCGCGCACCGGCCCGTCGAGCCTCTGCAGGTTGCAGTTGACGATGAACACGAGGTTGTCGAGCCGCTCGCGGGCGGCCAGCGTGAGCGCGCTCATCGATTCGGGCTCGTCCATCTTGCCGTCGCCGAAGATGCCCCAGATCTTGCGCGGCAGGCCATCGGCGCCCGGGGTCGGCGCCAGCAGCGCGCGGTGCTCGAGGTAGCGCACGAAGCGGGCCTGGTAGATGGCCGAGAGCGGACCGATCCCCATCGAACCGGTCGGAAACTGCCAGAAGTCGGGCATCAGCCAGGGATGCGGATAGCTCGACAGGCCGCGCGCGCCCGCGGCGCCGGCTGCGATCTCGCGCCGGTAGTGGTCGAGGTCGGCAGCACTGAGCCGGCCCTCGAGGAAGGCGCGGGCGTAGACGCCGGGCGCCGAATGCGGCTGGAAGTACACCAGGTCGCCCAGAAACTCGTTGTGGCGTGCGCGGAAGAAGTGGTTGAAGCCGACCTCGAACAGATCCGCGGCCGAAGCGTAGCTGGCGATGTGGCCGCCGAGTTCGCCATGGGCCCGGTTGGCCCGGACCACCATGGCAAGGGCGTTCCAGCGCATCAGGCCGGACAGTTCGCGCTCGAGTTCGAGGTCGCCTGGAAAGGCGGGTTGAGTGTCGACGGCGATCGTATTCACATAGGGCGATGTGAGCACCGGCTTCCAGCCCAGGCCGCCCCGGGCGGCGTTGGCCTGCAGCGCGTCGAGCAGAAAGCGTGCTCGCTCGGGACCCGCGTTGGCGATGACGCCGGCCAGTGCGTCGAGCCATTCCGCCGTCTCGGGGGGATCGGTGTCGGCGCCCGGCCCGAGGGCCTTGCCGGTCAGACGGCTCAAGTGATCGATGTGCGAGAGGTCGGGCATGACGGCGTTCCGGCAGAAGGCAGTCGCATGATGATCGGCTGAATCCGCTCGGGCAGGGCGGAAAGGCCCCGCCGCGAAACGCCGGGCCTGCCGGGCCGTGGTATGAGTTGGGAGCCATGACCCGCTTTCCCGCGCTCGAGCACCCGCAGTTCCGCCGCTACTTCATCGGCCAGTCGATCGCGCTGATCGGCGGCTTCGCCCACAACGTGGCGATGGCGTGGCTGGCGTTCCGCCTCACCGGGTCGGTGGCGGTGCTCGGCATGGTGGGCTTCGCATCGCTGTCGCCGGCATTGATCGTCTCGCCGTTCGCGGGCCTGCTGGCCGATCGCTATCCGCGCCGTCAGATGCTGATCGGCCTGCTGGGCTTTGTCGGTTTCCTGGGCATCGCGCTGGCCGCCCTGACAGCGCTGGGCTGGATGAATGCCTCGGTGCTGATCGCGGTCGCCTTCGTGCGCGGGCTGGCCTTCGCCTTCGAGATCCCGATCCGGCATGCCTTCCTGGTCGACCTGATCACCGATCGCGCCGTGCTGCCCAATGCGGTTGCGCTGCATTCGACCGCGCTGAACACCGCGCGCTTCATCGGGCCGGCGATCGGCGGGCTGATGATCGGCTGGGTCGGCGAGGCGGCCTGCTTCCTGCTGCATCCGATCCTGCTCACGGCCACGCTGATCCAGCTGCTGCGCATTCAAACAGTCCCCCAGCCACCGCACAAGCGCGGGGCCTCGTTCTTCGGCGACTTCGTCGAGGGCTGGCGTTACGCCTTCAAGGACCCGGTGATCGCACGCATGCTGGCCGGCGTGTTCGCGCTGGGTTTCGGCGTGGGTCCCTATGTCCACCTGATGCCCGCGGCGGTGGCCGAGCTGTACGGCGCGCACCCCGAACTGGTCGGCCTGTTCATCTCCAGCGCGGGCGCGGGTGCGATGGCCGCGGCGATCACGCTGGCGGCGCGGCGCGGCAGCCGCTACCTGTCGCGCATCGCGCTGGCCGGCAATCTGTCGGCGGTGATCGGGCTGGCGGCATTCAGCCGCAGCAGCTGGATGCCGCTGTCGGTGGCCGGCATGGTGCTGGTCGGCCTGGGAGTCATCACCCAGGCGGTCACGACCAACATGACCATCCAGAAGCGGGTCGACGACGACAAGCGCGGCCGCGTGATGGCGATCTACACCTCGATGTTCATCGGCGCGACGCCGCTGGGCAGTCTGTTCTTCGGCCAGGTGGGGCATTGGACCGGCGCCTCGGGAGCGCTGCTGGGCGGTGCGGTGTTCGGCCTGGCCGGCGCGCTGCTCACCGCCTGGCGGATGCGCGCCTGAACGCTGGCCGAAACAGCCGCCTGCCACGGGACGGACAGTCCCGCGTAGCATCAGCCGTTCCGGCACCGAGCGGATCGCCGCAGGCCCGCATGACCATCACCCTCACCCACGGAGACAACATGTTGAAGCATTCAGCGGCCGCACTCGGCCGGCTCACCCTCGGTGTGGCGATGTTCGCCGCCGCATCGCTGGCCCAGGCGCAGGCCCAGGCGCCAGCGGCCGCGGCAGCCGCCTATCCGACGCGGCCGATCAAGATGGTCGTCCCGTTCCCGGCCGGCGGAGCCACCGATCTGGTCGCCCGCCTGGTGGCGGGAAAAATGTCGGAGGCCTGGGGGCAGTCGGTCGTGGTCGACAACCGTCCGGGCGCCAGCGGCATGATCGGCAGCGAGCAGGTGATGCGCGCGCCGGCCGACGGCTACACGCTGCTGATGACCATCACCACCCACATCCAGAACCCGGCCATCTTTGCCAAGATTCCGTATGACGCCCTGAAGGACTTCGAGCCAATCTCGCAGATCGCACTGTCGTACCTGGTGCTGGCGGTGAAGCCCGAGTTCCCCGCCCGCGACATCAAGGAGTTCGTGTCGGTGGTGAAGGCGACGCCGGGCAAGTACAACTTCGGTTCGTTCGGCACCGGGTCGAGTTCGCACATCCTGGGCGAGCGCTTTGCGCGCGTCGCGGGGCTCGACATGACCCACGTGCCCTACAAGGGCGCCGCACCGCTGACCACCGACCTGCTGGGCGGACAGGTGTCCAGCGGCTGGGTCGATGTCAGCACCGCGACGCCGCACATCGCCGCCGGCAAGCTGCGCCCGCTGGCCATCAGCGGCCCGGCGCGCACGCCGATGCTGCCGAACGTGCCCACCCTGGGTGAATACGGCTACACCGGCTTCGAGCCGCTGGGCTGGGCCGGCCTGATGGTGGCGGCGGGCACCCCGAAGCCGATCATCGAGAAGATCTCGAAGGAGGTCATGCGCATCGTCAAGCTGCCCGATGTGCAGGCCCGTCTGCTCGAGCAGACGCTGGTGCCGGTGGGCGACTCGCCCGAGTCGTTCGCCCGGACCCTGCGCCGCGACATGGCGCTGTGGGCGCAGGTCGTGGCCGGGGCCGGCATCAAGCCGCAATAGTCACGCGTGGCGGGTCCGCGGGACCCGCCCGACCGACGTGTCAGCGTGCCGTGCGCAGCGCGGCGCCGCCACCGTTCAGCTCGAAGCGCAGCCCGGTGTCGACCAGACGCTCGGCACTGAAATCGAACACCATCAGGTTGCGCTCGACCATGTTCTGCACCAGCACGGTCTTGGAGTCCTTCGAGAAGACCACGCCCTGCGACCAGCGGCCGATCGGCGCCTCCGACTGCCGCGTGAGCTGGGTGCCCTCGATGCGGAAAATGATCAGCTTGCCGTTGGTCGTGGCGAACGGCGAGGTCGACGGCTTGGTTGATCCGCCGTGGGCCACCACGGCCGCCCAGCGGCCATCGGGGGAAATGGCGAGCCCCTCCGGAACCTCGGTGCCCACGTCGACGGTGTTGACCACCCGGGCTGGCGTGCGTGAGGTGTCGATCACGCTGAGGGTGTCGTTGTCGCCGGTGCCGCGGCCCACGTTCGCGGTGAGCGCCATGCGTCCCGACGGATGCACGGCCAGGGCATAGGGCCGGATCCCGACCGAGATGTCGCGGCCGGCCGGCTTGACGGTCTGCCCGTCGACCGTCAGCACAGCCACCTGATGCTCGTTGTTTCGTGTGACCAGCGCGATTTTGTCGTCGGCGGCAAAATCGACATGGCTCAGCAGCGACTCGGGCTTGCCCACCGTCACCTTGTCGAGCACCCGGACCGTCTTCCCGCTGATCCCCAGCACCGAGACGGTGCCTTCATTGCGGTTGGCCACCAGCGCCATCGTGCCAGCTTTGTTGAACGAGACGCCTGATGCGCCCGCCCCCAGGTTCAGCGTCGCGATGACGCGCGGCGGACGGGCCTGCAGGTCGATCACATTGAGCAGGTTGTCGGCCACCAGCTTGGTCGGATCGGCGGGGTCGATCTTCTGTCCCGAGGTGACCAGCGCGATCGATTCGTCCGGCGCGACAGCCACGGTCTGCGGCGATCCGGCCACGGTGGCGCCCGCGTTCACCTCGCCGATCTTGCGCGGCGGGAAGCTGGACAGGTCGTAGACCGAGACCGTGTCCGGCGGCGGATTCGCGACATTGGCGACCACACCGTTGCGCCAGAACACCTTGTTGTCGTTGGCTGAGACAGCGAGTTGCGCCCAGGCGCTGCCGGCCATCGGCATGAAAGCGGCGGCCAGCAGGATGGCGAGGGGTTTGCGGGACATGGTTTCCTCCAGGGATGGGACGACTTCATCGGGCCCTGCTGCAGCCACGGCGGCGGCGCGGGGTTCTGGTCCCGCATCCTGATACATTTCGGCCGCAAGGAGTCCATGCCATGAAGACAAATCGAATTCGCCGCGCCCTGACCACTCTGGGCGGCGCCGCGGCTCTGGCGGCTGCGGGTCTGCCCTCGGGCGCCCGCGCCCAGACGTTTCCCAGTCGGGCACTGCGCTTCGTCGTGCCCTTTCCGGCCGGCAGCGCCACCGACACCGTCGCGCGCATCGTCGCCCAGGCCATGGGCGATGCCCTGGGCCAGCCGGTCGCGGTCGACAACAAGCCGGGCGCCAACGGCATCCTGGGCGCCGAGCAGGTGAAAGCCGCACCGGCGGACGGCTACACGATGCTGGTCACCACCAACACGACCCAGGCGGCCAACGTCAGTCTCTACAAGAAGCTGTCCTACGATCCGGTCAAGGACTTCACCCCGATCGGCAAGATCGGCCTGACCGGCTTCGTGCTGATGGTGCGGCCCGACTTCCCGGCCGCGACCCTGAAGGACTTTCTGGCCCATGCCAAGGCCAATCCCGGCAAGCTGTCGTTCGGTCACGGCTCGGCCGGCTCGCTGGTCTCGGGGGCGCTGCTCAACAAGATGGGCGGCGTCACGGCCACGGCGGTCGCCTACAAGGGCATTCCGGCCGCTCTGACCGATCTGATCGGCGGCTCGCTGCAGTATGCGTTCGCCGACGTCGGCAACGCGGTGGCCCAGATGAAGGGCGGCAAGCTGCGCGGGCTGGCCGTCACCACGCCGCGCCGCGCCAGCCGCGCGCCCGAGGTGCCGACCGTCGCCGAGGCGGGTCTGCCCGGCTACGAGGTGGTCGCCTGGTTCGGACTGATGGCGCCGGCGAACCTCCCGGGCGATGTCCACCGCAAGCTGAGCGACACGCTGATGGCGGTGCTTGCCAAGCCGGATATCCGCGAAAGGATCGCTGCCGCCGGCGTCGACCCCGATCCACAGGACGCGGCCGCGCTCGCCCGCACCATCGATGCCGAGATCAGGCGATGGGCCGGCTGGGTCAAGGACGCAGGCATTCAACCCGAGTGAAAACCGCCATGTCGAATGAAAAAACCGTCGCGGACCTGATCCGCTCGCACCGGCTGACCGAGCAGCGCTACTTCGAGGACTTCGTCGTCGGCGAGCGTTTCCCGATGCCCTCGCGCACGATGACCGATGCCATGTTTGCGGCGTTCCAGCTGGCCAGCGGCGACAACCACCCCATCCACTACGACGTCGAGTTCTGCCGGCAGCAGGGCATGCCGCACATGCTGGCCCACGGGTTCCAGGTGGTCATCCAGACGGCGGCCGGCGCGGGCCTGTTTCCGCATCTCGTCGAAGACTCGCTGAAGGCCTTCATCGAGCAGAGCAGCCGCTTCCTGCACCCGGTCTATGTCGGCGACACGCTGTACAGCGCGATCGAGGTGACCGAGCTCGTTCCCGGCCGCACCACCGGTGTGCTGACGATGCGCTCCACAGTGCACAACCAGAAGGGTGTGCTGGTGATGGACGGCATGCAGAAATACCTGCTGCGCAAGCGGGTGCCGACGGCCTGAGGTTTTCAGGGCAGCAGCGCTACCCGGCCCACCACCTCACGCCCCGCGATGGCAGCCAGCGCCTGCCGGAAATCCGCCATCGGATAGGTGCGCCACGTCTGCGGGCGCAGCCGCCCCTGTGCGCACCAGGCGAACATCTCGTCGAATGCTGCGCGCACCCGCGCGTCGGTCCCGGCGGGCGGTGCAGTGCGTCCCCAGCCCACGTAATAGCCCCAGTACAGTCCGATCACCGTGATGTTCTTGACCAGCACCAGGTTGGCCGGGATCTGCGGGATGCCGCCACTGGCAAAGCCCATCGGGATAATGCGTCCGTCGGGCGCGATGCAGCGCAGCGATTCATCGAAGATCGCCCCGCCGACCGGGTCGAAGATCACATCCGCGCCGCGCCCGCCGGTGGCGGCCAGCACCGCGTCGCGAAACGGTCCTTTTCGGTGATTGATCAACACCTG
>DAONCJ010000004.1:26631-29818 GCA_035401985.1 Burkholderiaceae bacterium
TCGGGCAGCCGGTAGGCGGTGGCCTGCGGCACCACCACTTCCTCGGCGAATCCGCCCGAGCGGGTGCCCGCCGCGACCCGGTCGCCCGGCCGCAGATGGGTGACGCCCGGCGCGCATTCGAGCACCACGCCGGCCACCTCGGTGCCCGGGATGAAGGGCAGGGGCGGGGTGTTCTGGTGCTTGCCCTCCAATACCAGCTGGTTGGCAAAGCTCACGCCGATCACACGGGTGGCGATGCGCACGCCGTGTTCGATCATCGGTGGCGCGGCGACGTTCTCCAGCGCGACGCCGGCGTCGCTGTCATGGGATCGGCAGACTACCGCTCGCATCGGATCGGTCCTTGAAAGAGGGAGTCAAAGCATAGCCCGCCAGCGCCGGCGATCTCGCGCGCGAGGATGCCGCGCGCGGACCGGCATCCGTAAAACGGACGCGCTCGATTGCACGGACGCGCGCCATGGGCCAATGTGACCGGCTTGCTCCGGACAGAACCTCGCCATGAATCGCAGAACGCTGCTCAAAGCCATCGCCCTCGCCGGACCCGGTGTGGCTCAGGCGCAGTCGCCCGTCTGGCCGAGTCGCCCGGTGCGGGTGATCGTGCCCTACGCCGCAGGTGGCGGCCCCGATCTGCTGGCCCGAAAGATGGCGCCCGAACTGGCGCGTGCGCTCGGCGTCAACGTGGTCGTCGAGAACAAGGTCGGCGCCGCCGGCATCGTGGCCGCGGAGGTGTCGGCCCTGGCGCCACCCGACGGCTACCTGGTGCTGCTGGGCTCGAGTTCGCACATCGTCCACAAGATCCTGCAGCCGGGCGTGAAGTTCGATCCGCTGACCAGCTTTTCGCCGATCACGACGATGGCCCGGGGTGCGGGTGTGCTGGTCGTGCCGAGCGACACCCCCTGGCGGACGGCCCAGGATCTGGCCGCGGCCATCCGCGCCAAGCCAGGACGTTTCAACTACGCGTCGGGCGGAGTCGGCACAGCAGCGCATCTGGCCGGCGCAAGCTTCGTGCGCAGCCAGGGCCTGCACGCGGTGCACATCCCGTATCGCGGTTCGGTCGAGATCGTTCCTGCGCTGCTGGGTGGCGATGTGCACTTCGCGTTCCCGGTGTCGTCCACGGCCATGCCGGCGATCCGCTCGGGCAAGGTGCGGCCGCTGGCCGTGGCCGGCGGTCAGCGGATCCGTTCGCTGCCCGATGTGCCCACGCTGAGCGAGATCTACAAGGACGAGCGGCTGGTCCATGAATTCTGGACCGGGGCCTGGGTTCCAGCGGGCACGCCCAGGGATGTGATCGACAAGCTCGACGCGGCCTTCAAGGCGGCCCACCGGGTGCCGGCGGTGCGCGAGTTCTACGAAGCCAACGGCAGCGAGGTCGTGTTCTCCGACAGTCCCGCCCAGTTCGCCGACCTCATGAAGCGCGAGACCGACAAGTGGACTCGCATCATCCAGCTCACCGGAGTCAAACCCGAATGAAACCCGCTGTCAGTCAGGGCCCTCTGGGCGGAGTGCGCGTGCTCGACTGGACCCATGTGCTGGCCGGCCCCTTCGCCGGCTACCTGCTGGGTCAGATGGGCGCCGATGTGATCCGGTTCGAGCGCATCGACCAGCCCGAAATGATCCGCAACAATTCGCTGGACCCCCTGCTCGGACCCCTGGGACTGGGCGAGGGCTTCGTCATGCAGGGGTCCGGCAAGCGCTCGATCGGCGGCGACATCCGCGACCCCGAGGTCAAGGCCGCGATCCATGCGCTGCTGGCCACGGTCGATGTGCTGGTCGAGAACTTCCGGCCGGGCAAGCTGGCGGCGCTGGGCTTCGGTCCGGCGGAACTGATCGAGCGTCACTCGCGGCTGATCGTGTGCTCGATCACCGGCTTCGGCCAGACCGGTCCGCAGGCCGGCCGGCGCGCGTACGACCATGTGATCCAGGCCCGTACCGGCTACATGGCGGCCAATGCCGACGCCGATGACGTGCCCACGCGCGTGGGCATGCCGCTGATCGACTACGGTACCGGCATGCAGGCGGCGCTGGCCGTCACCGCTGCCCTGCATCGGCGCGCCGCCGACGAACTGCGCGGTGTGCCCCGGCCGCGCGGCGAATGGCTCGATGTGGCGATGGTCGATGCGGCTCTGTCGCTGGCGGCGCCGACCTTCGCCCAGTACGCGGTGAGCGGTCGAGAGCGGGTGCGCGCGAAAGGCGCTGCGTTCTCGGGCAGTCCGCTGTCGGGCACCTTCCGGACCCGCGAGGGCTATGTCGCATTGACCAGCAACAGTCCGGTCCAGACGGCGGCGCTGTTCGCCGCACTGCTTCAGGCCGGCGCCAGCGCGGCCCGGCTCGACACGCTGAAGGCCGCAGCCACGGCCATGGATGTGACGGCCGCCCAGCGCGTGCTGGCCGAGATCCTGGCCGAGCGCACCGCCGCCGAGTGGGAGACGCTGCTGGAAGCCGCCCAGGTGCCTTGCGCGGCCGTGCGCACCCCGGCACAAGCCTGGCAGGAATCGCTGGACGCCGACACCGCCACGCCGCCCAAGTGGCCGAGTGTCACCATGAGTTCGGCTGACGGGCGCACCATCCGCGTGCCCGGGGCGGGATTCACCTCGACGCTGCCGGTGCGCGGCGAACTGCGCCCGCCGCCGCGGGTCGGCGAGCACACGGCCGACATCCTGGCCGAGGCCGGCGTCGAGCCGGCAACCATCGAGCGGCTGGTGCGCGAGGGAAAACTGCGGGCGGTCTGACGCGGCGCGGCGCCGTATGGCTCGGTACGGCGCGGCGGCCGCAGTGCCGGCCCTGGCGCGAGGCCAGGGCCACAGCCGAGGCTCAACCCTTGCGGTTGGCCATGTAGTTGTCGTACGAGCCCTCGGCAACCCGGAACCACTGGGTCTGGTCTGCCTGGTACTTCGAGTACGAGGCGAACATCGTCTTGAACTCAGGCACCTTGGCGGACCAGTCGGCGTACTGCTCCTGCGCCGCCTTGTAGCTGGCGTCCATCACGGCCCTGGGGAACGCGCGCAGCTGCGCGCCGCCCGCGACCAGCTTGCGCAGCGCGGTCGGGTTCAGATGGTCGTACTTCGCCATCGTGACGGCGTTGCATTCGCCGCAGGCCGCGCTGAAGGCCGCCTGGTATTCCTTCGGCAGCGCCTGCCAGGCCTTGTTGCCGACGATCATGTGGCCCATCGAGTTGGCTTCCCACCAGCCC
>DAONCJ010000005.1:0-24658 GCA_035401985.1 Burkholderiaceae bacterium
CGGACGGTGACGAAGTAGGTGCCCGACGCCGGCAGGCTGAGCGAGAACGAGGCGTTCTGCGCGCCGAGCAGATTCGATGTGCCGATCACGCTGCCGGCGGCATTGCGCACCTCGGCAATGATGTCCAGGTTCAGCGCCAGCATCGCCGGCACCACGCTGATCGTGACCGCGCCGGCACCGCTGACGAAGCTGAACACGTCGACATCGGCGGCCGATTCCACAACGCCCTGACCCCAGTAGCTGACCATGCCGTTGGCGCTTGTCCCCGTCATCGCAGTGGCAGCGGCCGTCGTGTTGCCATGGTCGTCGGCGCGAAGCGTCAATCCGTTGGCCTGGATGATCGCAATGTCGTCTTCACGATTGTTGGCATCGGTGTACTCGCCGCGGCTCCACTGCACCAGCGGCTGGTAGTAGCCCACGCCCATGATCGGCGCCCAGCCGGTCGCGCCGGATCCCTGGCCACGGTAGTACGAGGTGGTCGAGGTGCCGTCGTGGCTCAGGCCCAGCGTGTGCCCGACTTCATGGGACACCGCCTCGGCGACGTATTTCTCATTGCCGCTGCCGAGCTTGTCGAAGAAGATGAATGCCGGCTTGTAGTTTTCCCCGACATAGTCGAAGACGCCGACGTAGGCAAAGCCGCCGCAGCCGCAGGGCGAGGCGGTCGTGGTCGTGAAGTCGCGGGTGATCACCGCGCGCACGCCATACACATTGTCGGTGGATGCGGTGCGCTGGAGCACGTCGGCCGGCGGCTCCTGGGTGGTCACGTCGACGTCGAACATCGCGTAGTCTTCGGCGACGCGCTGCCATATCTTCTGGATGCGCTCGAGCTCGGTGGTGCTGAAGCTGGAAGGAATGCCATCCAGATCGAATGCCGGCGAGACGATGGTCGTGATGCCGTAGCTGCTGTTCCAGGCCGTACCGGTGGTCGAGTGGCCATTGAAGTCGAGATAGATCACCTTGCTGGCGCCGGGACGGCTGTGCAGCAGGAAGGTCTGATCCAGCGGATACGAAGCCGTCGTGCCGGGGGTTGCCGCCGCGCCGGCGGTCGTGGCGCCTTGCGGAACGACGAATTCCTCGACGTGGAACAGGCGGCCCTGGCGGTCGAGGCGGGCGGTTCGGTCCCGGCGCAGGTTGGCGGCGAACTCACCGGGTGTCTTGCGGTAATGAGCAGCTACTTCGGGAAGACGGGCGCCCAGCAGATCGATGGCGCGCTGCCCGTTGGAAAATTCAGGGAGCTGAATCTGCGGCATCGGCGGTCGGGCCGCCGGTGTGGTTTGGGCTGCCGACATCGTCACAGCCGTCAGACCGAACAGCAGGGAGGCAAGCGCGACGCCGGTACGTGAAAAGATTTTCATTTGATCCGTCTCCATGAACGGATGAAGCTTCCTTGATCCGCGTACCAATTTCGCGCCTTGCGAGATGAACGGTCGAATTGCTGTGACAGCAGGGGCCAACGGCGGCCTGAACGGAGGCGACGGACGGCAGCGCCGATCAGCAGCCGACCACCGGTCGTCCGGCGTCCCTGTCGGGTGACCTGGACGGATCCCGTTCAGACCTCCCTTCACGACCTGATGGAACAAATTGGTCCACACCGACCCACGCCACTCATCCAAGTGCGTCAAACTCGGCGCTCAAGGAGACCCGTCCACATGCCAATGTCGCCTGCCGAGACCGCCTCGGCATCCCATGCCATCCAGGCGCAAGCCCGGTTGCACCATGCCTACGTGCTGGGGCTGCAGCTGATGGTCGCCACCCGTGAGGGACCGCAGGTCATCGGCGACTGGATGTTCCGGCTGTTTCGCCGCCAGCACGAAGCGAAGTTCCTCAGCAGCTTCAACAAGCTCGGACTGAACGGTCTGCCGCATGCCGTGGCCTGCGCCCGCTATCACGTGCTCTCCAATGAGATCGGCGGCGTGGCGGTGCAGTACATGGAAGAGAACGACCGCAAGGCCTGGGTGCGCTTCCGCTATCCGCGCTGGATGTACGACGGCCCGACGATCTGCGGCGTGCCGGTCGAAGCGAGCCGGGGCTTTCTGCGCGGCTGGTATGCGCACAACGGGGTCTCGCTGGGCAATCCGCGGCTGGGCTTCGTCTGCGTCAGCGAGGACATGACCGGCGAGTTCGGCATGTGCGGCTACTTTCTGGAGCACGACCACGATCTGTCCCCCGCCGAACGGCTGCGCTTCGCCCGCGACGAGACACCCCCGGCATGGGACCCGGCCGGTCAGCCTCGTCCGCCCGACACGCAATGGAATCCCGAGCGGCTGCAGAAGGCAGCCCGCAACTACGCGATGGAATATGTCCGCAACGGCATCGTCACGCTGGCGGAGGTGGTCGGCGAAGAGCGCACGCTCGAGCTGGCCGGACTGGCCGCGCGGCTGATCGGCATGCAGTACTGGCGCGAAACCGCAGCCCTGGTCGGAACGGCGGACGGTGGCGCCGATGTCGCGGCCCGCTATCTGATGCGGATGTTCGAAGGCATGGGCGACGCATGCGAAATGCGGGCCGATCCCGGCTCGGGCACGGTGACGATCGACCACCGCGGACTGCGCATCCTGCGCGACATCGAGGACGGCTCACGCGACCTGCTGTGGCGCTGCTGGCAGCAGCTGTGGATCGGCGCCCTGCGCGCCCACGAACAGATGCCGGCGGCCATCGTGTCGATGACCGGCACCGAGGCCCAGCCGGCAGCGCGCTGGCTGATCGGCCCCGGCCCGCTGGGCGCAGCCGGCGCTCAGATCCGGTAACGCTGGCGCACGAAGTCGAGATCGCGCTCGCGCCGATACATGTCGCTGCGAGCCGACTCCCGGCGCCGGTCCATGTCGCGGATGTCGCTGCGGATGCGATCGCGGTCCCGGTCGGAAAGCCCATCGCGGCGCAGGTCGCGCTCGCGGCTGCTGATCTGCGTCTCGAGTTCCCGAACCCGTCGGCTGGCGTCGTGCACGGCGAAGGCGGCGCCATGCAGCTCGCGGAAGGCCGCCTCGATCGACCCTTGACACACGCCGTGGTAGGCGTTGCCTGCCCTGCCCTCGCTCAGCGCATTGCCCAGGGTGCAGTAGCTGCGAAGGCCTTCGAAGCGTCCGGTGGTCCAGGCTCGCTCGTCAGGCCGCACCCCCACATCACGGCAGGCCTGACGATGCTCATGCAGCCGGCTCTCGGGTCGACCTTCCCGGCCGTCCTTGACGCCGAGCTGATACCAGTCGACCCGTGGACAGTCCTCGGCGCTGATGCTGGCGCAGCCTCCGAGTGCCAGCAGGCAGGCAAGAAGCAGGGGAAGGCGCATGGGGCACTCGCACGAGGAAGGATGGATCAAGTATATCGTCGCGATTTCGAGCGATGACAGGGGGATGGAACCGATGGCTGTTCATGAAATCCTGCGGATGGGCGACCCGCGGCTGCTGCGGCGGGCCGAGCCGGTGGCCGCGACAGGCACACCGGAGCTCGACGCGCTGATCCGCGACCTGTTCGAGACCATGCACGCCGCCGGCGGCGCCGGCCTGGCGGCACCGCAGATCGGCGTCAACCTGCGGGTGGTGATCTTCGGCACCGGCGAGTTGCTGGCCCGCTACCCGGACGCCCCGGCCGTGCCGCCGACGGTGCTGATCAACCCGGTGCTCGAGCCGATCGGCGAGGCGCAGGACGACGACTGGGAAGGGTGCCTGAGCGTGCCCGGTCTGCGAGGCGTCGTTCCGCGCTACCGGTCGCTGCGCTATCGCGGGATCGATCCCGCAGGCCAGCCGATCGACCGCACCGTCGAGGGCTTTCACGCGCGGGTGGTGCAGCACGAATGCGATCACCTGGACGGCGTGCTGTATCCGATGCGGGTACGCGACTTCAGCCGTTTCGGCTTCACCGACGTGTTGTTTCCCGAGGGGCTCAAGCCGGGCGACGACTGACCTGCCCGAGCACGCCGGCGGCCGTCCTCACGCGCTGCAGGCGCTGCGTTCGGATCGCCGTGTTCGGATCGCCGTGTTCTTTCGCGACCCTCAGGCTGTCACGTTCATCGCGGCAAGGATCTGCGGCCACGTCGGCAGGGCCGAGAGCGCGCCATACCCGGTGGTGCTGAGCGCCGCGGCGACACACGCGGCCCGCGCCGCCTGCGCCAGCGGGTCACCGGCAACCAGACGGGTGACCAGCACGCCGGCGAAGCAATCGCCTGCGCCGGTCGCATCGAGCGCCACGACGCGATGCCCCGGGATCTGCACCCGGGTTCGCCCATCCGATACCACGGCTCCCCTGGCGCCTGCCTTTACGGCGACCAGCCGCGCACCGCGCGCATGAGACCAGTCGATCAGCGCATCGGCATCGTCGATGCCGAGCAGGGCCGAGGCTTCGTCCAGGCTCGGGAGGAACAGGTCGGTCATTCCGATCGTCGCCTCGGCGATGGCGCGGGCACGGGCGGCGGGCCACAGGCGTGGGCGGTAATTGAGGTCGTAGGAGACCGGCACCGCATGCTCGCGCGCCATGGCGATCGCTTCGAACACCGTGTCGCACGCGGCCACGCTGATGGCCTGCGAGATGCCCGACACATGGAAATAGCCGGCGCGCTGGATCGCCCCGGCGAATGCCGGTGTGAGCCGCATGACAGACGCCGCCGAGCCGGTGCGGCGATAGGAGAAGACGTGCCCCTGCGGGCCATGGGTGATGAAGTAGAGACCGGTCGGCTCCCCGGCGGCAACCTCGACGGCCGAGACGTCGACCGCCTCGTCGCGCCACATGCCCATCAGCTCGTCGCCGAAAGGATCGTCGCCGATCCGCGTGAGGTAAGCGGCGCGCCCGCCGGCGCGTGCCGCGGCCACGGAGAAATTCGAGGTGTCGCCGCCGAATCCCTGAGCGTAGTGGCGAGCCCCCGGTATCCGGCTGAACTCGTACAGCGGCTCACCGAGCGCGACGACGGATTTCATGCTCTACACTCCTTCGGTCAGGGGCCCGACCTTAGCAGAGGCTGTATGCGTTTTCTGGAGCGGATGAGCGTCGCCATCATCCCGGTGATCGTGATCGAGCACGCACACGATGCGGTGCCGCTGGCCCGGGCGCTCGCGGCCGGCGGCCTCACGACGCTCGAGGTCACCCTGCGCACGCCGGCCGCCCTCGAAGCCATCGGACTGATCGCCGAACAGGTGCCGCAGGTGCAGGTCGGGGCCGGCACCGTGCTGGGTCCGGACGACGTCCGCAACGCCTGGCGGGCCGGCGCCCGCTTCGCGTTTGCCCCGGGGCTGGCGCGCGAGACAGTCAACGCCGCCCGCGACAACGGGCTCGAATTCATCCCCGGGGTGATGACCCCCAGCGAGATCACGGCGGCCCTGGCGCTCGATTGCCGGATGCTGAAGTTCTTTCCGGCCGGGCCGGCGGGCGGGCCGCCCATGCTGAAGGCCTTCGCCTCGCCGTTTGCGGCGGCGCGCTTTTGCCCGACCGGCGGAATCGGCGTGGCGCAGCTGGCCGACTACCTTGCTTTGCCGAATGTCTTTGCGGTCGGGGGATCGTGGATGATCCCGCCGGCGCTGTTGGAGGCACGCGACTGGCCGGCAATCGAATCCCTTGCGGCGCAAGCGGTCCGGCTGGCCCGCGCGGCGCCGTCCGATACACTCGCCTCGCCCGCCGTGTCAGGCAACCCATTTTCAGGCCCCCGCCGATGAACCTGTCCAGCACACTTGCCACACTTGAACGCCTGGTCGCGTTCGACACCGTCAGCAGCCGCAGCAACCTCGCGCTGATCGAGTGGGTCGCCAACCGCCTGGAAGACCACGGCATCAAGGCGCTGGTGCAGCCCGGCGACGAACCGGGCAAGGCGAACCTGTTCGCCACCATCGGCCCGGCCGATCGTCCCGGCGTGATGCTGTCGGGACACTCCGATGTGGTGCCGGTGGCCGGCCAGGACTGGACCAGCGACCCGTTCGTGCTGACCGAACGCAACGGCCGCTGGCTCGGGCGCGGCAGCGCCGACATGAAGGGCTTCATCGCCTGCTGTGTGGACGCCATACCGCAGCTGGTGGCCGCCAAGCTGACGGCGCCCGTGCATCTGGCCCTGTCGTACAACGAGGAAAGCAACATGCACGGCATGCGGCTGCTTGCGGCCCACCTTGCAAGCGCGCCGGTCAAGCCGGCCGCATGCATCATCGGAGAGCCGACCCGCATGCAGGTCGTCGTCGCCAACAAGGGGGCCGCGATCTACCGCTGCCGCGTCCGCGGCTTTTCGGTGCACTCGTCGCTGCGCGACCAGGGCGTGTCGGCGGTCGAGATGGCTGCCGAGGTGATCGTGTACCTGAACGCGCTTCAGCGCGAACTCAACCAGGCCGAGCGCCACGACGGCTTCGAGTTTCCGTTCACCAGCGTGCATGCCGGCATGATCCAGGGCGGCACGGCGCACAACATCACGGCCAAGGATTGCGAGTTCGTCTTCGAGATCCGCGCGCTGCCCGGCGTGGCCGCGGTCGACCTGGTGGCCCGGATCCGCGAGCATTGCGCGCGAGTGCTGGTGCCGCGGATGCGCCAGGTTTCAGCCGAGTGCGACATCTCGATCGACGAGATCATGGATTCACCGGGACTCGACGAGCGGGGCAACCTGCACCTGGCGCGCGCGCTGGCGCCCCTGTGTCCGTGCGAGGGGTTCGGCCGGGTCAGCTTCGGCACCGAAGCCGGCATGCTGCAGGACGCCGGAGTGCCCACGGTGGTCTGCGGACCGGGCGAGATTCGCGTCGCCCATCAGCCCGACGAATATGTCGAAACCTCGCAGCTCATGCTGTGCCGGGAGTTCCTGAACACACTGACCGCAAGACTCGAACGCGGGCCGTTGACCACGGCCTGAACGGCGCGGGCCGGTGTGCGCACCGCGCTGTCAGCGGCGGGCCTGCACACCCGTTGTGCGACAATCGAACAAAATCAAATAGTTGCCTTTCCCCATGCTCGTATTCTGGACGGCGCTCGCAGCGCTCGCATGCGCGGCCACCGCCTCCGTGATCTGGCCGCTGTTGCGCAATCCGCGCACCGGCGCAGCCGGACCGACGGCCGACCAAGGCCTTGCAAGCTCTGACGACAACAAGCGGCTGGCCGTCTACCGCGACCGGCGGCGCGAGATCGAGGCCGAGGAGCAGGCAGGCCGACTCACAGCCGACGAGGCTCGTCTGGCACTCGACGAGCTGCTCGCCGAGGTCGACGGGCAGTTCCCCGAGCAGGCCTCGGGCACACCGGCTGCGGCACCCGTCCCGTCGCGTCCCCTGCCGCTCGTGCTTGTCGTGCTGGTGGCGCTCGCAGTCCCGGGGCTGGCGATGCTGGTCTACGACCGGGTCGGCTCGCCCGGCGTCGTGGCTCTGGACAGCGACGAACTGCGCGGCGAACTCAGCCCCGCCAAGCTCGACCAGGCGATCGCCGAACTGCGCGAGCGCACTCAGCGCAAAGCCACTGACGGCGAGGCGTGGGCCATGCTTGCCGAGGCGCTGCGCATCAAGGGCGACATGCCCGGCGCCCTGGTGGCCTTCGAAAAGGCGGCGCAGCACTTCTCGCCGCCCAGCGCCCGCCTGCTCGCCGACTATGCCGACGTGATGATCAGTGTGAAGGGCGGGGAGTTCGGTGCCGAGCCGGTGCAGCTGATCGACCGGGCACTGGCCATCGATCCGCGCGAGCCCAAGGCACTGGCGCTGAAGGGCGCCGCTTACTATCGCAATGGCGATCTTACGGCGGCCCTGGCCACGCTGCGCCAGTTGCGCGACGTGCTGCCGGCCGACTCAGAACAGGCCGCGTCGATCAGTCAGGCGATCGCACGTCTGGAAGGAGCACACGGCGGCGCTGCCGGTGGTGCAGATGCAGGCGCTGCGACAGCGGCGGGATCTCCCGCGGCCGCCGCAGCCGGGCCGACAGCGGGATCCGGGCCGACCGCCGGAGCTGCAGCCGGGGCCGCAGCTGGAGCCGCAGCCGGCACCGCGCAGGGCCCTGCCGCCGCCGGCGCATCCGGTTCGGCAGCGCACGCACCCGTCTTTGGCGGACGCATCGACATCGACCCGGCACTGGCCGGCAGGCTGCCGCCCGGATCGGTCATGTTCGTGTCGGTGCGACTGCCCGAAGGCCCGCGGATGCCGCTGGCCGCCCGGCGCCTCACCCCCGACCGATTTCCTGTCAGCTTCGAGATCAGCGATGCCGATACGATGGCGGGCGGACGCCCCGTTTCGGAAGTCGGTCCGGTCGTGATCGAGGCGCGCCTCAGCCGCACTGGCAACGCCATCCGCGGCAGCGGCGACCTGTTCGGCGTCAGCCCTCCCCTGAAGCCCGGCAGCCGCGACGCCACGATCCGGATCGAACAGGTCGTCCCGTGACCGGTGCCCCGTCCAGCGGTCCGCTGGCGTGCACCGGCCTCGCCTGCACGCTGGGCACCCGCCGCCTGTTCACCGACCTGGCGTTCACGCTCGAGTCCGGCCAGTGGCTGATGCTGACCGGCGACAACGGCAGCGGCAAGTCGACCCTGCTGCGGATCATTGCCGGCCTGATCCGGCCCGAGAGCGGCGAGGTGCACTGGCAGGGAACCCAGCGGCGGGCGGGCGATCCGGCCTGGAACGCCGCGATGCTCTACGAGGGCCACGCCACCGGCTGGAAAGAGCTGCTGACGGCCCGCGAAAACCTGCTGCAGCAGGCCTGGCTCGATCTCGGGCCGCAGGCCGACCATCCGGTGTGCGTTGAAGCGGCGCTCGATCGGGTCGGCCTGGGCCGCCAGCGCGACCTGCCCTTCATGCGGCTGTCCGCGGGTCAGCGCCGGCGCGTCGGACTGGCCCGGCTGGCATTCTCGCGGCGACCGCTGTGGCTGCTGGACGAGCCGAACACGGCGCTGGACACCGCCGGCCAGGCGCTGTTCGCCGAGCTGCTCGACACGCACCTGGCCGGCGGCGGCTGCGCCGTCGTGGCCACACACCTCGAAGTGCCCTCCCTGCGCGACGCCCGGGTGCTGCGGCTGCAGGCGCCCGTCCGCGCCCGCCCGGCGGCACTGCTCGCATGAATCCCTCGGCGGCCGCTCAGGGGGTTCACCCCACACCGGTGCTGGGCGCGCTTGCGGCCCTGGCGCACGCCTGCGGACGCGACCTGCGGCTGGCAATGCGCTCGAAGGCCGAGCTCGCCCTGATCGTGGTCTTCTTCGTCCTCGTCATGACGCTGTTCCCCCTGGGCGTCAGCCCCGAACCCAAGCTGCTCGAGCGGATCGCCCCCGGCATCGCCTGGGTGGCGGCGCTGCTCGCCTCGTTGCTCTCGCTGCCGCGTCTGTTCGCCATCGACCATGCCGACGGCACCCTCGAGCAGCTGGTGCTGGCACCCGCCGAACTGCCGGCCGTGGTCGCAGGCAAGGTTCTTGCACATTGGATGACCAACGGACTCCCGCTGGTGCTGCTGGCCCCGCTGGCCGGCCTGCAGTTCGGCATGAGTCCCCAAGCCACGATCACCCTGGTTGCCGGCCTGGCGCTGGGGACACCGAGCCTGTCATGGCTGGGCGCGGTCTGCGCGGCGCTCACGCTGGGCACCCGGGCAGGCAGCGCCCTGCTGGCGCTGCTTGTCTTGCCTCTGGCAGTCCCGATTCTCATCTTCGGGGCTGGCGCGGCGGAAGCGGTGGCCAGCGGCCTGGAGGCCGGTGCCCACCTTTCGCTGCTCGGAGCCGGACTGATCATCTGTTGGGTCTTCGGGCCCTTCGCCACTGCCCTGGCAGTTAGAATTGCGTACGAGTGAACATGGGATCCACCGCCTGGTTCAAGTTTGCATCGCCTGCTGCCTTCTACCCCGTGGCAGGCCGGCTCATTCCGTGGTTCGCATGGCCGGCCTTCGTGCTCACGCTCGTCGGCCTGTACATCGGATTCTTCGTCGCGCCGACCGACTACCAGCAGGGCGACTCCTACCGGATCATCTTCATCCACGTGCCGGCTGCCTGGATGGCGATGTTCCTGTACCTCGTCATGGCAGGCTGGTGCGCCGCATCGCTGATCTGGAACACCCGGATGTCGGCCATGATGGCGCAGGCGCTGGCCCCCACCGGCGCGATGTTCTCGGCGGTGGCGCTGTGGACAGGCGCCCTTTGGGGCCGGCCGACCTGGGGCGCCTACTGGGTCTGGGATGCGCGTCTCACGTCCACCCTCATTCTGCTGTTCCTCTACCTCGGCTTCATGGCGCTGCGGGCGGCCATCGACGATCCCCGACGGGCCGACCGAGCCAGCGCGCTGCTGGCGCTGGTCGGCGCCATCAACGTGCCGATCATCTATTTCTCGGTGCGCTGGTGGAACACGCTGCACCAGGGCGCCAGCGTCTCGCTGACCAGTTCACCGAAGATGGCGCAGACGATGCTGGCCGCGATGCTGGTGATGTCGTTTGCCGCCTGGTTCTACGCCATTGCGGTCGCGCTTCACCGGGTGCGCAGCATCATCCTCGAGCGCGAGAGCGGCTCCGAGTGGGTGCGTCGCCAACTCGTCGGCAACCATTGAGCGCATCATGACTTCGTTTTTACACATGGGCGGCTACGGGTTCTATGTCTGGGGATCCTACGGCCTCATGGCGCTCGCCATCCTCATCGAACTCGCCATGCTGCGGCGCCGACGCAGGGACGCACTTATTCAGGCCGCCCACGCATCGCAGGAGGATGACTGATGAAACCCCGTCACAAGCGGATGATCTGGATTGCCGGCGGCGTGGCCGCCCTGGCAGTCGCGGTGGGCCTCGTGCTCAACGCCTTCCAGAGCAATCTGGTGTTCTTTTTCACGCCGACGCAGATCGCCAATGGCGAAGCGCCGAAGGGCAAGACCTTCCGCATCGGCGGTCTGGTCGAACCGGGCAGCGTCAAGCGCGAAAGCGATGGCACGACGGTCAACTTTCGGGTGACCGACAATGCCAAGACCATCGATGTCGCCTACAAGGGAATCCTGCCCGACCTGTTCAAGGAGGGTCGCGGCATCGTGGCCCAGGGCCAGGTGCAGGGCGACGGCTCGTTCCGTGCCAGCGAGGTGCTGGCCAAGCACGATGAAAACTACATGCCACCCGAAGCGGCCGAAGCGCTCAAGCGGGCCGGCCATCCGGTCGGCACGCCGCAGCAGTTTCTCGACAAGACCCAGAAGAGCGTGAAGCCATGATCGCCGAACTCGGTCATTTCGCGCTGGCGCTGGCGCTGCCGGTCAGCATCGTCATGAGCCTGCTGGCGCTCGTCGGCGCCTGGCAGCGCAATCCTCGGATGATGGCGGTCGCGGCCCCGGCGGCGATCAGCACCTTCGCGCTGGTGCTGTTCGCCGGTGCGTGCCTGGTGTCGCTGTTCGTCAGCAACGAATTTTCGGTGGTCCTGGTCGCCCAGCATTCCAACCGGTCCTTGCCGCTGGCCTATCGCGTGGCCGCATCCTGGGGCTCGCATGAAGGCTCGATGCTGCTGTGGCTGCTGATGCTGACCGGCTGGAGCGCGGCCGTCGCGCTGCTCTCCGGGTCGCTTCCTGCCACGCTGCGCGCGCGCGTGCTCGGCACGCTCGGCCTGATAGCCGTCGGGCTGACGCTGTTCCTGCTGTTCACGTCCAACCCGTTCGAGCGGCTCGTGCCGGCCGCCGCCGAAGGCCGCGACCTCAATCCGCTGCTGCAGGACCCGGGCATGGTGTTCCACCCGCCGCTGCTCTACATGGGCTACGTCGGCTTCGCGGTGGCGTTCGCGTTCGCGGTCGCCGGTCTGCTCGAAGGCCGCTTCGACGCGGCCTGGGCCCGGTGGGCCCGACCCTGGACCACCGTTGCCTGGTGCTTCCTGACCCTTGGCATCTGCCTGGGCTCGTTCTGGGCCTACTACGAACTCGGCTGGGGCGGCTGGTGGTTCTGGGATCCGGTCGAGAACGCGTCGTTCATGCCCTGGCTGGTGGGCACGGCGCTGATCCATTCGCTGGCGGTGACCGAAAAGCGCGGCGCGTTCCGCAGCTGGACCGTGCTGCTCGCGATCATGGCCTTCAGCCTGTCGCTGCTCGGCACTTTCCTGGTCCGCTCGGGCGTTCTCACCTCGGTGCACGCATTCGCGACCGACCCGGCGCGCGGTGTCTTCATCCTGATCTTCCTGGCCATCGTGATCGGTGGCTCGCTGCTGCTGTTTGCGTGGCGCGCTCCGAGCATCGGCATCGGTCCGGGCTTTGCACTCGTCTCGCGCGAATCGATGCTGCTGGCCAACAACATCGTGCTGGTGGTGGCGATGGCGGCCGTGCTGCTGGGCACGCTGTACCCCCTGGTACTGGACACGCTCGAGCTTGGCAAGATCTCCGTCGGGCCGCCCTACTTCGAGTCGGTGTTCTATCCGCTGATGGCGCCGGCGCTGTTCCTGATGGGGATCGGACCGATCACCCGGTGGCGCGAGGCGCAGGTCCCCGACCTGGCGCGGCGCCTGCGCTGGGCCTTCGGCGTGGCGGTCGCCGCGGCGCTGCTGCTGCCGCTGGTTCGCGGCGGCTTCAAGCCGATGGTCAGCCTCGGGCTTCTGTTCGCCTTCTGGATCCTCGCCAGCACCGCCACCAGCGTTCTCGAGTTGTTGCGGGCTGGCGGCAGCCTGCAGTGGCGCCGGCTGCGCCTGCTCTCGGGCAGTCAATGGGGCATGCACATCGCGCATGCCGGCATTGCCGTGTTCATCATCGGCGTGACGATGGTCAAGGGCTACGAGACCGAGCGCGAACAGAAGCTCGCGGTCGGCAGCACGCTGCAGCTCTCGGGCTACTCGCTGCGCTTCGAGAGCCTTCAGGAAATTTCCGGCGCCAATTACGACGCCACCCGCGGACGCTTCGTGCTGATGCAGGACGGCCGGCAGCTTTCGGTGCTGAGTCCCGAGAAGCGCCTGTATCGCGCCTCGCGCCAGCCGATGACCGAGGCGGCGATCGATCGCAGCCTGCTGCGCGATGTCTATGTGTCGATGGGCGAACCGCTGCCCGATGGCGCCTGGGCGGTGCGTGTGCATGTGAAGCCCTTCGTGAACTGGATCTGGCTGGGCTGCGTGCTGATGGGCCTGGGTGGCCTGTCGGCGGCGCTGGATGCACGCTATCGCCGCGTCGCGGCGCGGCGGACCCAGGCCACCGCTGTCGCCCACACCGGTTGAGTTCCCGATGCGCGTTCTGAAGTTCATCATTCCGCTGGCCCTGTTCGCAGGCATCACCTGGTTCCTGCTCAAGGGACTGGACCGCGATCCGCGTGAAATCCCCTCGCCCCTGATCGGCAAGCCGGCACCCGCGGTCGTCGTGCCGGTCCTGGGCGCCGACGGGCGCGAGTGGTCGCCGGCCCAGATGCGCAATCAGGTGTGGGTGCTCAACGTCTGGGGTTCGTGGTGCGCCGGCTGCAAGGTCGAGCACGCCCAGCTCAACGAATGGGCGCGCCGCGGCGTCGCCCCGATCGTCGGGCTGGCCTGGAAAGACGCGCCCGAGGCCTCCCAGGAATGGCTGGCCAAGCTGGGCAATCCGTACGCTGTCACCGTCAGTGACCGCTCGGGACGCGCCGGCATCGACTGGGGCGTGTATGGCGCGCCCGAAACCTTCATCATCGACAAGGCGGGCATCGTGCGCGACAAGCATGTGGGCCCGCTGACGGCCGAGGTCATCGAACGCCGGCTGCTGCCCCTGATCGCAAAGCTGAAGGCGCAATGACCCAGCCCTCACCGCCACCCCTCGACGCTGCCGGGCAGGTCCGGCTGCGCACGCTGTCCGAAGAGCTGCGCTGTCTGGTCTGCCAGAACCAGACCCTCGCCGATTCCCATGCCGATCTGGCGATCGACCTGCGCAACCAGGTGCAGGAACTGATCGCCGCAGGCAAGACCAACGACGAAATCAAGAAGTACCTGGTCGAGCGCTACGGCGACTTCGTGCTTTATCGCCCGCCGGTGCAGAACAACACCGCGCTGCTGTGGGGCGGTCCGTTCGCGCTGCTGGCCGGCGGCGGCCTGATCTGGGCCATCGTCCAGCGCCGCAGCCGCCTCGCGGCAAGGCGCGGCGACAAGGCGTCTTCGGCTCAGGCCGGAACGCAGAACCCGACCCAGACGCAGGCCAGGGCAACGGCCGCAAGCCCGCCTGCGAGCGCCGTGGCGCGCGAGGCAGCGGGCGGCGCGGGCGGGCGTGAGGCCCCCTCGGGCCACGCCGCAGCAAGGGGCGTTCCGGCGGACATGGAAGCCAGCAGCCGGGGCGTGCCAGGAACCGCCGTTGCCGGATCGATCGTGGCCGGCTCGGCGGTTCCCGGGGCCGCCTGGACCCCCAAGGCCACCGGCATGTCGCCTTCGGCCCGGCCGCCCGGCGAAGGGTCCGGCTCGACCCGTCTCGACCGCGCACGGCGCCTGCTCGACGACTGACACCCGCGCCCCCAACTGTGCGGGCCGCAAGCCCGCCCTTGCGAACGAAAAAGACCATGGCCACGATCACTTATATCACCACGATCCAGTTCGACTTTGGCGCGCTGCGCCTGCTTCCGGGCGAGCTGCAACGGCTGGGCATCCGACGCCCGCTGCTGGTCACCGATCGCGGGGTGGTCGCGGCAGGTCTCGCTGCGCGCGTGCTCGAGTCGATCGGCTCGACGGCCCAGGCCACCGTCTGGGACGGCACGCCGGCCAACCCGACCGAGGACGCCGTCATGACCGCCGCACAGGCGTTCACCCAGGCCGGCTGCGACGGGCTCGTGGCACTGGGCGGCGGATCGTCGATGGATCTGGCCAAGGCCGTCGCGCTGATCACCACGCACCCGGGACCGCTGCTGCAGTACGCGGCGGTCGAGGGCGGAGTCGCCCGCATCACCTCCGCGGTCGCGCCGCTGATCGCGATTCCCACCACTGCGGGCACCGGCAGCGAGGTCGGCCGCGGCAGCGTCATCGTGATGCGCAACGGGCGCAAGCTGGGACTGCTCAGTCCGCATCTGCTGCCCAAGCTCGCGCTGTGCGACCCCGAGCTCACGCTGGGTCTGCCTGCCGGCATAACAGCCGCCACCGGCATGGATGCGATCGCCCATTGCATCGAGACCTTCATTGCGCCGTCGGTCAACCCGCCGGCCGAGGCGATCGCCCTGGACGGCCTGCGCCGCGCGATCGGCCACCTCGAGCGCGCCACCCGCGATGGCAGCGACCGCACCGCCCGCTGGGAGATGATGATGGCCGCGATGGAAGGCGCGATGGCTTTCCAGAAAGGCCTGGGCGCCGTGCATGCGCTGTCGCACCCGCTGGGCGCCGTGCCTGGCGTGTCGCTGCATCACGGCACGCTGAACGCGCTGCTGCTGCCGACCGTGCTGCGCTTCAATGCGCCTGCGATCACGGCGCGGGCCGGCGCACTGAACGACGCGCTGGGCATCGCCCGCGACGCCGATCCGGCGGCATTCATCGAAGGGCTCAATCAGCGTCTGGGCCTGCCGGCGGGCCTGCGCGCGATGGGGCTCGAGCGCAGCGTCTTCGACAGCATTGCCGATGCCGCCCTGCTCGATCACTGTCACGCAACCAATCCGCGCACCGCGACCCGCGAGGATTACCTGCAGATGCTGGACAGCGCCTACTGAGCGCTATCGGCGGCGCGGGGCCTTGCGGCGCCGCTCGAGCTCGTCGTAGAGCGCGACGAACTCTTCGCTGAGCTTGTGCGAAGGCGCCATCACGATCAGCGGCCGCGAGGCGTCGTGCGACTCGCGCACCTTGACCGAGCTGGACAGCATCGTCGGCAGCACCGGCAGCTTCTCGTCGATCAGTTCCTGAACGATCCGCTGGGGCTGACTGGCGCGCGCCTGAAACTGGTCGACGACGATGCCCTCGATGCGCAGCTTCTCGTTGTGATCCTCGCGGATCTCTTCGACCGACTCCAGCAGCCCGTACAGGGCCTGACGCGAGAAATCGTCGCAGTCGAAAGGGATCAGGCAGGCGTCGGCCGCAATCAGCGCCGAGCGCGTATAGAAATTGAGCGCGGGCGGCGTGTCGATCACCATCTCGTCGTACCCCTCGAGATCCTCGAGCGCCTTGCGCAGCCTGAGGATCTTGGAGCGCGACTCGAGCTTCGAATGCAGGTCGGCCAGAGCGCCGCTGGCCGGCATCACCATCAGATGCTCGAACGGGGTCGGATGCACGAACTCCTCGATCGCCATCGAGGACAGCCGGAAGGACAGGCTCTGCTCGAAGAAGTCGGCGACGTTCGGCTTGATCGTGGCGGCCGCGTCACCGAGCAGGTAGCGCGACGAATTGCCCTGCGCATCGAGGTCGATCAGCAGCGTGCGCCTGCCGCGCGAGGCGGCGATCGCTGCAAGGTTGACCGCGATCGTCGATTTGCCGACGCCGCCCTTCTGGTTGAAAACCACCCGTTTCATCGGACTGTCTCCCAGTCGCCGAAAAGTGAAATTGCTGCACTGCAGCTATTGTGCCTGAGCGGGCTGCCTCAGTGGCGCGCCACTCGCCGATCGATCGCGCCGATCAGCCAGGCAGCAGCCAGGTTGGCTCCGGCGAACAGCGCGATCACCCAGCCGGCTTGACTCCAGCCGCCCGTACCGCTGGCAACGGCCGCAATCAGCGGCGGCGAAACGAATTGCCCGATGGTGGAGCCCTGCTGCATCAGGCCGGTGGTCGTCGACACCGCACCCGCATGCGGCGCGAAACGCGGCGCCGTCGCGAACAGCGTGCCCGGGATCAGCCCGCCCACCGCCGAGAACATGAGCACGGCCGCATACCGCAGCCCGAAGGGCAGCGACTCGGCAAAAGCCGCCGTCGCACCGGCCGCCATCACCAGCGAAGTGATCGCAATCAGCCAGTGCCGGCGGACGCCCGCGCCCAGCAGCACGCCCGAGGCGAGGTTGCCGACCACATTGATCGCCACGCCGAAGGCCGACAGCAGACCGGCGAGCGAGGCGCCGATGCCCACGGCCAGATAGGCCGTCGGCAGAAAGCTGAAGACGGCGATGAACTGAGCGGCATACAGGCCGAAGCAGAGCGCCAGCGACCAGGGACCGGCGCTGCGCACGGTTGCGCTTGCCAGGCCCCAGGCACCGTGCGATGAAGGGCCGCGCTGGACATCGGCCGGAACGGCGAACTGCACACCGACCGCGGTCAGCGCGGCCAGCGCCGCGCACAGTCCCCAGGCCGCGGGCCAGCCCGGCCCGGCGATCAGCCAGGGGGTGATCACCATCATCGAGGCCATGCCGGTCGGCATGTAGCAGCCCCATCCGCCCAGCACGGCGGACAGTTTTTCGGGACGCACGCTACGTCGAAGCAGCACCGGTCCGGGGAGCACCGTCAGGATGAAACCCGCGCTTTCGAGGGCGCGCAGCGCGAGCAGCCACCCGCTGCCCGGCGCGAGCGCGCCCGCGCCGCTGCACACGGTCAGCAGCAGCAGTCCCGCGGTCATCACGCGGCGCGGCCCGAACCGGTCGGCCAGCAGCCCGCCCACCAGGCCGAAGGTCATGCCGGCCACCTGAAACGCCGACACCAGATAGCTGGCCTGCACGAGGCTGAGCGAATAGGCCTGCTGCAGAGCCGGCAGCGCAGGCGGCAGCTTGCCGATGTTCAGGGCGGCAACGATCCCGGCCAGCAGAATGATGGCCACCGGCAGGCGGGTCGAGGGTCGTGAGGTCTGAGAGGGCAATGCGGGTTACAGCCGTAACGGAGTGTAATGAGGCGAGGGAAAAGTCAGCGAGGCTCGCTAGGATGCGTTCAAGGGATACCTGAGGCTGGTCTCAGCGTCACATGACCCGACCCCGATTATCGCGGAGCTTGAACATGCGCAAATTCCTCACTCCTCTCCTGTTCGCCGGCGTCCTCGCCCTTCCCGCCGCCCCGGCGCTGGCCCAGCCGCTTGGCTGGTCGGTCACGGTCGGTCCGCAAGGCGTCATCGGCGCCTCGGTCGGGGTTCCCGCCGTGGCGTATCCCGTGGGTGGCTATGGTGGTGGCTATGGTGGCGGCTACGGCGGCTACCCCACGCCATACGCCCGACCGGTTCCGGCCTATCCGGTGAACGCCTACGGTGGCGCGTACTATCCCGCGCCTGTCTATGTGGCGCCACCGCGGGCCTACTACCGCCCGGCCCCGGTCGTGATGCTGCCCCCGCCCCCGGCCTACTATGGCCACCCGGGTGGCGGCTATCGGCACCACCACCACAACCGCCACGGCGGCTGGCGCTGAGCCAAAGTCGGACAGTCGGAATACGGGCCGGCCGTTCCGCGGCGGCCCCGTCCTCCCGCCCCTTATACTGGGGCGAGGAGGACACCAAACATGTACGACCTGCTCATTACAAACGCCAAGGTATTTGACGGCCTGGGTTCAGAGCCCTTCACCGGGCAACTCGCTGTCAAGGACGGCCGCATCGCCGCCGTCCGCCGTGCCGCCGAACCGATCGATCCCGCGCAAGCACGGGAGACTGTCGACGCCAAGGGCCTGGCACTGATGCCTGGCATCATCGACAACCACACCCATTACGACGCACAGATCACCTGGGATCCGTACCTGGACCAGTCGGTCGGCATGGGCGTGACCACGGCCATCATCGGCAACTGCGGATTCACCATTGCCCCGTGTCACAAGGATGCCGCCTCGCGCGACCTCGTGACCAAGAACCTGACCCAGGTCGAAGGCATGTCGCTGGCCAGCCTGCAGGCCGGCATCCGCTGGGACTTCGAGTCCTTCGCCGAATACATGGACCTGATCGAGGCCGGCGGCTGCGCGATGAACCTGGCGGCGTTTGTCGGCCATTCGACACTGCGCACGTACGTGATGGGATCGGCCGGCTCGGACCGCGTCGCCACGCCCGAGGAAGTGGCCCGCATGCAGGCTCTGGTCGACGAGGCGCTGGCCGCCGGCGCGATCGGCCTGGCTTCCACGACCACCACCTCGCACAGCGCCTATGATGGCCGGCCCATGCCCTCGCGCCTGGCCGACTGGTCCGAGTTTCTGGCGCTGGCCAAACCGATGCGCGATCGCGGTCAGGGCGTCTTCATGATGACCAAGGGCCCCCCGACGCCGGTCGCCAAGCTCGAGGAGATCGCGGCCAGCACGGGTCGGCCGGTGCTGGTTGCCGCATTGCTGCACTCGAGCATGGCGCCCAATGGCGTGTTCGACGATCTCGACGCCATCGGGGCAGCCAATGCCCGCGGCCATCCGATGCGCGGCGCCGTCGCCGCCACGCCGCTGGTCTTTGATTTCTCGTTCCAGTCTCCGTATCCGCTGGAACCGCTGCAGGCCTGGAAGCCGATCTTCAGCGTCAAGGGACAGGCCCTGATCGAGCGGATGCGCGATCCGGCGCTGCGCAATGCGCTGCGCGAGGAGCTCAAGACGCCGGCCCGGCGAATCTTCTCGGGCAACTGGTCACTGGTGCATGTCCTGCAGGCGGCCACCGAGCAGAACCGCGCGCTCGAAGACCGAAGCATCGCCGACATCGCGGCCGAGCGAGGTGTCGATCCGCTCGACTGCATGTTCGATCTGGCGATCTCCGAGGACCTGGCCACGCTGTTCTCGCTGACCGCCCTGAATCACGACGAAGTGGCGGTGGCCAGGCTGCTGAACCACTCGCAAAGCCTGCTGTCGCTGTCGGACGCCGGGGCGCACCTGTCCTTCCTCGACGACTCCGGGTTCGGCCTGCATCTGATGGGCCACTGGGTCCGCGACAAGGGCGCGATGGCGCTGCCCGAAGCCGTGCGACGACTGACCAGCGCCCAGGCCGAGTTCTTCGGCATCCGCGACCGCGGCATTCTGCGTGAAGGCGCCGCCGCCGACCTGCTGCTGTTCGACCCGGCCACCGTGGGCCGCGGCGCGCGTTCGCGGGCCAACGATCTGCCCGCCAATGCGACCCGTGTGGTCACGAAGCCGCGCGGCGTGCATGGGGTATGGGTCAACGGTCAGCGGGTGGCCGACGAACAGGGCACCGTTCACAAGCCTCTGCCGGGCAAGCTGCTGCGCGACTGGCATTGAGCCGCTGACCATGCTCCCGCCGCCGGTGCCCTGATCCCGTCGGCGGGCGGCTTGCTCCGCGAGCCGCGCGCAAACGCGCCGCTTCAGAATCCGAAGCGCGCGCCGGCTCCCAGCAGGGTCGCCAGGCCCAGCAGGGCAAAGATCAAGGCGGCAATGCCGTGCACCAGACGCACCGGCATGCGCGCGGCGATCTTGTCGCCCAGAATCACCGCCGGCACGTTGGCGATCATCATGCCCAGGGTCGTGCCGAGCACCACCGGAACGAACGCGTGGTACTGCGCCGCCAGTGCCACAGTGGCGATTTGCGTCTTGTCTCCCATCTCGGCCAGAAAGAACGCGACCAGCGTGGTG
Organism: Burkholderiaceae bacterium; assembly: GCA_035401985.1. Lineage (GTDB taxonomy): Bacteria > Pseudomonadota > Gammaproteobacteria > Burkholderiales > Burkholderiaceae_E > Quisquiliibacterium. Next base: position 20,204 of record DAONCJ010000005.1, read on the forward strand.
CCGAACACCCCCATGTGGGCGAACTTTGCTTCGCTCTCGTCGAACTTGTCGGGCACCAGAATCCACGCGGCCATCGCGATGAACGAGATCCCCAGGGTCCAGCGCAGCACCTGCGGACCCATCCAGGTCGTGATCCATGCGCCCAGCGCGCCCGCCAGCGCGTGATTGGCCAGGGTGGCCACCAGGATGCCGAGGCAGATCGGCAGTGGCCGGCGAAACTTGGCGGCGAGAATGAAGGACAGCAGCTGCGTCTTGTCGCCGATTTCGGCGAGGGCAACGATGCCGGTCGAGATGAGGAGCGCTTCCATGGGGGGACGGGGCCGCGCTTTCCGCAGCGTACGGAAACGGCAGCCCGGACAGGGCAAAGGGTGGTCAGTGTACCCGCAGCCCACGGGGCGGCCGGGAGCCATGCATGGGTCGGCCTCCGGTCGGCCGTGGGGGTCGGACATCGGCCGGGGATCGGCCTCCGGGCGGCCGCAGTCCGCCGTGGCCCGCCGCAAACACCTAAAAAAGCGCCGGCACGCGCCTGGCAAACCCCATCCGCTGCGCCGTCGGCTTGCCGAGCAGCGCGAAGCCGCGGAGCACCCCTTGCGCATCAACAAACTCGGCCTCCAGCCCGTCCTCGCGCATGGCGATCCGCCACTCGCCCTGCGTGCCGGGCGCAGGCGGCGACACGACCAGCGGAGCGGCCGGCGTCTTCACCGCAACAGGCATGACGGGATAACTGACCGCCGTCGGCCGGCCCGCGAGCGTGGCCGCAAGAGCCCGCGCACACTGCATCAGTGGCATTACATAGGGGAGCAGATGCCCGTCGACCTCGGCACAGTCGCCGAGAGCGAAGACGCGTGGATCGGCGGTACTCAGGAAGCGATCCACGACGATGCCCCGGCTTACCGCCAGCCCTGCCTCGGCCGCGAGTGCGACCCGCGGACGCAGGCCCACTGCCGACAGCACGACCTCGGCCTCCAGCACCTGCCCGTCGGCCAGCGTCGCTCGAAGCGCGCCCTCGGCCGTGCGGTCGATGCGCTCGGCCAGCGTGCCCAGCCGCCACTGCACGCCTGCCAATGTCAGGCGCTCGAGAAATGCCTGGGCCACGCCCGCCGGGAGCAGGCGTCCCAGCGGCAAGGGCGACGGATCGACCACCGTGACCGGATGACCGGCCGCGCGCAGATCGTTGGCGAACTCGCAGCCGATCAGACCGGCGCCCAGCAGCGTCACCCGTCCCCCGGGGCGCAGCGCCTCGCGGAAGCGTGTAGTCGGCCAGATCGTTGACGCTCATCACGTCGGAAGCGGCGTCGCCCCCGAGCGAGAGCGCGATCGGATCGGCCCCCTGCGCCAGCACCAGGCGCTCGAAGGCAATCTCGCCCTGATCGGTGATCAGCATGGCGCGCTCGCGATCGATCGACAGCACGCTCACGCCGGTGCGGATGACGGCGTTCAACTGGAGCGCCACGGCCGGCGCATCGGCACTGGCAATCTGTGACGGATCCCGCCGGCCGGCCAGCGCGTTGGACAGCATCGGCTTGGAGTAGGCGCGGCCGTCGTCGCGAGTGACGATCACCAGCGGCGTGGTCGGATCAAGCTTGCGGAACTCGCGGGCCAGCGTGTATCCCGCCAGCCCGCTGCCCACGATCACCAGGGGATTCATCGAGTGCTCCGGCGGCAGTCAGACTTCGGCCATCTCGAAGTCGGCCTTGGCCACGCCGCAATCCGGGCACGCCCAGTCGGCAGGAATGTCGGCCCACGCGGTGCCGGGCGCAATGCCCTCATCGGGCATGCCGGCCGCTTCGTCGTACACAAAACCACACACCACACAGATCCAGGTCTTCATCTTTCGCTCCAATCAAGGGGTCATCGGGTCGGGTCCTGCCCGACCCCGGGAAACGCGATCGTATCGTTCAGGCGGCCTGCGCCGCTTTCAGTTTGGCCAATGTGTCGCGGTAATGGTTCGCATGGCGCTCCTCGACCTTGGCCAGCGCGGCAAAGCGCTTGGCCGCCTTTTCGAGCGTGGCCTGGAACTGCGCCGCGTGTTCCTTCGATTCGGCGATCTGCTCGTCGAACTCGGCCACCGCCGACGCGTTGCCTTCCTGCTCTGCCAGGTGGCGGAACTTCGGGTACATCTCGGTGTACTCGTAGGTCTCGCCTTCGATCGCCATCTCGAGGGCACGGGCGGCGTTCATCTTCGCCTTCGGATAAAGCAGGTCCAGGTGACCGAACGCATGGGCGACTTCCTGATCGGCGGTCGCCTCGAACACGCGGGCGATCTCCTCGTCACCCTGCTCGCGGGCGATCCTGGCGAAGTAGCGGTACTTGATGTGGGCCATCGACTCGCCGGCGAAAGCCGCCTCGAGGTTCTGGATGGTGACCGACGCTTGCTTGCTCATGGTGCATCTCCTGAGAGGTTGTGCGTTGCAATGGAATGAATTCTGGCGGCGCGCCCGATTTCGGTCCAACGGATAATTTCGATCTTTATAATCGATTTTTCCGATCACAAAGGAGCCGCCAGAATGTCCGCCCTGCCCTCGCTGCGCCAGCTGGCCTATCTGGTCGCGCTCGCCGACCACCTGAACTTCACGCAGGCCGCCCAGGCATGCTTCGTCACCCAGTCGACCCTGTCGGGCGGCCTGCAGGAACTGGAGAAGCACCTTGGCGTGCAGCTCGTCGAGCGGACCCGGCAGCACGTGGCGTTCACCGACCTCGGCAACGAAGTGGTGGCGCGTGCACGCAGTCTGCTGGCGATGGCGCGCGACCTGTCCGAGCACGTGGCGCACGCGGCCCGGCCGATGACGGGGCTGGTCCGGCTTGGTGCCATTCCGACCATCGCGCCTTACGTCCTGCCGCGACTGGTCCGGGCGCTGCGCGAGCGCTATCCCGAACTGCGCGCCGCCCTGCGCGAGGACCAGACCGAACCGCTGCTGGCGCGGGTACGCGAGGGCCGGCTTGATTTCGCCCTGATTGCCCTGCCCTGCGACACCCGCGGCCTGCAGGTGCGTGAACTGGCCAGCGACGAGCTCTGGATGGTTGCGCCCGCAGGCGATCCCGCGCTGAAGCGGTCCATGCTGCGGATCGAGGCCCTCGATGCGCAGCGCCTGCTGCTGCTCGAGGAGGGGCATTGCCTGCGCAGCCACACGCTGGAAGGCTGCCGAATCAGCGAGCAGGCCAATCCGAACGGCCTCGAGGCGACGAGCCTGCCGACTCTGGTCCAGATGGTCGAAGAGGGACTGGGCATCGCCCTGGTGCCGGAGATGGCACTGAAGGCCGGCCTGCTGGACGGAAGCACGCTGGTGGCCAGGCCTCTGGCCTCACCCGCGCCGCGGCGGGGCATCGCACTGGTCGCGCGCGACACCAGCGCCCGCGCCGCCGAGCTTGAGGCGCTGGCCCGGCTCGCCAGTGAGTTGTTCAGCACACCGCCCGCGCTGCGCCGGCGGGCGCGCGCCGGCTAACTGCGGTAGGAAGGATCGATGCGGTCGATCCGGCGCACAAGGTAGTCGAACATGTTCTGGCCGGCGCCGAAGCGCGGACTGAACTGCAGCGAGTCGGCGGTGCACTTGCGCTGCACGTCCTCGCTGATCATCAGTGCCGGCCCCATCGACAGCGTGGCGAGCTGAACCTCGCAGGCCCTCTGCATCAGCCACAGGATGGCCAGCGTGCGCGGCAGCGTCTCGCCCCAGGCCAGCAGGCCGTGGTTGCGCAGGATCACCGCCTGCCGGTCGCCGATCGACGCCAGCATCCGCGGGCCTTCATCGGCATGCACGGTGATGCCTTCGAACGCGTGGTACGCCAGCTTGCCGTGCAGCTGCGCCGAATAGAAATTGCTCATCGACAGGCCGTCGCGCGAACTGGCCACGGCCATCCCGGCGGTGGTGTGCGTGTGCATCACGCAGTGGGCGTGCTCGATCGCCCGATGCAGCGTGGCGTGCGGCGTGAATCCGGCCGGATTGATCGGCCACTCGGAGCGGCCCAGGATGTTGCCCTCGAGGTCGATCTTGACCAGGTTCGAGGCGGTCACTTCGCTGTAGTGCAGCCCGAACGGGTTGATCAGGAAATGCCGCTCGGGTCCGGGCACCCGCAGCGAGATGTGGTTGTAGATCAGCTCGGTCCAGCCCAGGAAATCGAAGATCCGATAGGTCGCGGCCAGCTCCACGCGGGCCTGCCATTCGGCCTCGCCGATGCCATCGGGCCGCGCACTGGGAAGGGCCGCGGAATCCGTCATCGTGATCGCTCCAAGGGGGTGACCGGAAATACGGCATTGATCTGGCCGGTGCCCGAGCTCGCGAAGTACGGCGTCAAAACCTCGACCGGCTGGTCGTAGGCGTCCCAGCCCAGCAGCCCCAGCAGCATCGCCGTGTCGTGCATGTGTCCTTCGCCATGGCAGGTGGCCGTGTAGGTGGGCAGCATCCGGATGAAGCGCTTCCAGTCGCCCTGCTCCCACAGCTTGACCACCGCCTCGTCGAC